>JAKSCF010000561.1 GCA_022360735.1 Clostridia bacterium | reverse complement strand
TCGGTTTAATTGTTGATCAATTTGCAGGTATAAGCTTTCAATTGTACCTGAATTGTTGATGATGACATGGGCATACTTCTTTCTTTCTTCTCTGGGAAGCTGTGAATGTATGCGTTTTTTGATCTCATTTTCAGATAAATTATCCCGCATCTTAACCCTTTCTATCTGAAAATGGGTCTCTAAATCAATCACCCATACTTCATCAACTATTTTATAAAGCCCTGTTTCAATAAGCAATGGTGCATCTATCACTACCAGGGGCGCTTTAATAAGGGCTAATTGATGTTTGATCTCATTCAGGATTCTTTTATGCATAATATTATTCAGAATATCAAGTTTTTCTTTGTTGGAAAAAACAATTTTACCTAAGGCTTTGCGATCCAAAGAACCATCTTCTAATATAATGTTTGCACCAAAAGCATCCGTTATTTCCATTAAAACCTCTGATCCGGGTTTTACAATATCTCTTGATATCCGGTCGGCATCAATGACAGGAATTTTTTTTGAAGTAAGATAACGCTGTGCCTCTGATTTACCTGATCCTATGCCCCCTGTTAATCCAATAACTTTCAACCATTCAGCCTCCATACTATTTTAGCTCGTACCAATTGGAACCAATATTTAAATCTACTTTTAATGGTACACTTAAGGTGTATGCCTTCTCCATTTTCTCAACCAATATATCTTTAATCATATCGATTTCATCCTTATGAACATTCAAAATAAGCTCATCATGTACCTGTAGGATCAATTTTGATCTCACTTTTTTCTCTTTAAGCGCATTGTACACATCGATCATAGCTATTTTAATTAAATCGGCTGCACTTCCTTGTATCGGTGTATTCATTGCAAGTCGCTCACCAAAAGATCGTATATTATAATTTCTTGATGTAATTTCAGGAACATGTCTTTTTCGATTCATAATCGTTGTCACATACCCTTTTTCTTTACACATTTCAATCATCTTGTCCATAAAATCTTTTACGGTGGAGTATTTTTTAAAATATTCATCTATATATTGTGCTGCTTCTTTTCTCGTGATGTGTAAATTTTCAGAGAGACCATAATCACTCATGCCGTAAATTACGCCGAAGTTAACTGCTTTGGCGTTGCTTCTTTGCAGGCTTGTCACTTCACTTGGATCCACATCAAATACTTTCGAAGCGGTTATGGTATGAATATCTTGATCTGTCATAAAAGCTTCAATTAAGGTTGGATCATTGGAAAGATGAGCTAAGACCCTCAATTCTATTTGAGAATAATCCGCTCCCATAAGCACATAGTCATCTTCGGCAATAAATGCTTTTCTCAATAACCTTCCTGCTTCCTGTTTAATGGGAATATTCTGAAGGTTAGGCTCTGTACAGCTGATTCGACCTGTAGTGGTTACCGTTTGATTAAAATGAGCATGTATCTTATGGGTATGAGGATTAATCAAAGGCAATAAACCATCAATATACGTTGTTTTCAGCTTATTAAGCGTTCTATATTCCATAATCTGGGGAATGATGTCATGCTTGTCTTTCAATTTTTCCAATACATCAACACTGGTGGAATATCCGGTTTTAGTTTTTTTTGCAAAAGGTAAATCCAGTTTTTCAAATAATATAGGACCCAATTGCTTTGGTGAATTGATATTGAAATTTTCTCCTGCTAAGTCATATATTTTCCCAGAAATAATCTCAATGTCTGCTTTTAACTTTTCACCCGTTACAATTAATGTATCTTTATCCACTGTAAACCCGCTAAATTCCATCTGTGCAAGAACTTCTACAAGTGGTAATTCAATATTGTAGTATAACTCTGTCAGGTCTTCACTCTTTAATTTTTCTTTTAAAACATCCCTTATTTCAGCTGTGACTGAACACCACTGTAATCCTATATTGAAATTTTCTTTATTGGTGTCACTAAAAAATTCAAGTTGGCTATTTTCTGTCATTTCATCCATTTTTACGTTGAAGTATTCTAAGGCCAAGTCATTTAAATTATAATTTCTTCGCTCAGGCTGAATCAAATATTGTGCAATGGCAGTATCAAAACTAATATCAAAATTTTCTACACCTAAATGCAATAAAACAAATACTTCTTTTTTTAAGTCATGACCGGTGATTTTCAGATGACAATCGTTCAGTAGTGTCACCACTTCATCTAAAATAACCTCATTTAATTGAAAATAGATATACGTATCCTGAATAAGCAGACTTATACCTGAAACACTGGATGCCCTCATATGACTTGCATCAGAAAAAATCTTTATGATCACCTCATCGTTAGGTTGTAGCATCTCTTTGATTGCATGTAATTCTTCCTTATTATTCACCATATGGGTTTTTATATCATCTATATTTACGGTACCCGATTCTTCTGATTCAGATTGTGATTTTTTTATTTTGGATATCAAGCTGTAGAATTCTAATTTATTATAAAATGTTATCAGCTTTTCAGTGTCCGGACGATTAAAGGTATATTCTTCAAACGAAATATCCACCGGAACATTTACATTGATTTCAGCTAATCGCCTGCTCATTACTGCCAGCTGTGCATTTTCTTCTAATTTTTCTCTTTGCTTAACACTTTTAATTTGGTCAAGGTTTTCAATCAAGTTATTGACAGACCCAAAGGCTTGTATCAATTTTAAACCTGTCTTTTCTCCTATACCCGGAACCCCGGGTATATTATCGGATTGATCCCCCATTAGACCTTTTAGATCTATAAACTGTTCTGGTGTGATCCCATACTTTTCTTCAAACGCATTTTGATCATAGGCTTCAAATTCACTGATACCTTTTCTCGTAATGATTATTTGAGTTTTATCTGAAGCCAATTGAAGGGCATCCTTATCTCCGGTTATGACAACAGGCTCCATATCTACTTCTTCAGCCTTTTTAACAATGGTTCCAATCAAATCATCTGCTTCAAATCCGTCTAATTCTATAATAGAAATATTCATGTATTCCAATAATTCTTTTAACAAAGGCATTTGTTGTGCCAGCTCTAAAGGCATTTTTTTTCTACCGGCTTTATAATCTGCAAATTCCTTGTGCCTAAAGGTAGGCGCTTTCTTATCAAATGCGACTGCTAAATACTTAGGCGTATATTCTTCCACAATTTTATTAAGCATGTTGGCAAAGCCATATACAGCATTTGTGTAAAGACCTTCTTTGTTCATCAATGGCGGCAAAGCATAAAACGCTCTATTAATAAGACTGTTTCCATCTATAACGACAATTCTTTTATCTTTCATAAAAATCTCCTTTTCATGACCTAACAGCAATCTTGAAGCCCTAACACGGAATTTCTAATTCCGATGTAGGTCTCATACAGAAACTCTCCAATCTTCGATTGGCAAAGAGTTTTTCAGTTGAAGCCCTAACACGGAATTTCTAATTCCGATGTAGGTCTCATACAGAAACTCTCTAATCTCTGATTAGCTAAGAGTTCTTCAGTTGAAGCCCTAACACGGAATTTCCAATTCCGATGTAGGTCTCATACAGGAACTCTCTAATCTCTGATTAGCTAAGAGTTCTTCAGTTATAAAAAACCTTCTATCTAAGCTTATTAACTATTGGGATATTAAATATCACCTCCCAAAGAGATTATGAAAATTTTTTTTAGAAAATAAAAAGACCAACACAAAAAAATCATTTTTTGTGCCGGTCTATTAAAAGCGCATGGTTGTGTCTTTTAATCATTTCCGGGATCATTAAAATTTTTCATTACCTTGTTTCAAGGGCTCAGATAATCCTGTCCATTAAAACTTTATAAGGTGTAATAGATTGTAACATATTTAATAATGTAAATCAATAGTTAAAAGATGAGTCGTAAGGTAAATGAGATCCATTTGTTTTAAAGAATTAATGGATACTTCTTTAACCTTTATGGGTATATCTAAACTTTGAGAAGTTGTTTTTTCAATTTCTTCTTTTATGATATGGTATAGAAGTCGGCGGTTTTGTTCTACTAATGCAGTGTTTTTCCCTTCTTGAAGCAGAGTACATTCATAAGGGGTTAAAACATTTAAACACGTCACGTCTATTTGATTTTCTCCAATAAACACTTTTATATCCCTTGGACCTTTTCCCGTATATTTCTTGAGTATATTAGAGAAAATATGTCGAATATCAGATTCATATTCCTTTTTTTTACATAAAGAAAAATTAAATATTTTTTTATGATTGATAAGAGTTTCATTAGCTACTCTTTGAAGCGAGACATCTAATTCTGCCATATTAATGGGTTTAATAACATATTTACTTATGCCTAAATCCACTGTTTTTATAATGGATTCTACATCTTTTAAAGCAGAAGTAATGATAATGGGATTGGTATAACCTGTCTTTCTAATTTTTTCAATGAG
>JAKSCF010000558.1 GCA_022360735.1 Clostridia bacterium | reverse complement strand
TTTCTGAATCTCAAGAAAGAATGGCGGTGGTAGTTGACGAATCGGATGTAGAAGCTTTTATTCAATACGCCGATGAAGAGAACCTAGAAGCAGTCACAGTAGCCAAGGTTACCAATGACGGCCGTTTTAGAATGACTTGGCGAGGGCAATGTATACTGAACTTAAAAAGAGCATTTCTGGATACCAATGGTGTACAGCAAAAGAGAAGCATAAAAGTTCAAATGCCTAAGAAACAAGAAAATTTCTTTAAAATATCATCTGATCTTACTGGAACTGTTAAATATAATTGGATGAACCATCTTAAAGATTTAAATATAGCTAGTCAAAAAGGATTGGTTGAAAGATTTGATAGTACCATTGGCAAGTCTACTGTGTTGATGCCCCTTGGAGGGAAGTATCAGTTGACGCCTGCTGAAGGGATGGCTGCAAAGCTTCCGGTTCAGCATAAGGAGACAGATACGGCAACGCTTATGACCTTTGGATATCATCCAAAGCTTTCAAAATGGAGTCCATTTCATGGCGCGTTTTATGCCGTGATAGAGTCTGTAACCAAATTGGCAGCAATGGGAGGCGACTACTCAAAAACAAGATTAAGCTTTCAAGAATATTTTGAAAAGCTTGGCGAAGATTCATACCGATGGGGAAAACCTTTTGCAGCACTATTGGGGGCATTGAAAGTACAAAAAGAGTTAGAGATTGCGGCTATTGGCGGGAAAGACAGTATGTCGGGTACCTTCATGGATTTAGATGTTCCGCCAACACTTATTTCCTTTGCAGTAGGCACAACGGATGCAAAATACGTTCTATCACCTGAATTTAAGAAGAATGACAGCTTATTGGTATGGGTATACTGCAGTAGAGACGAAAATGAACTGATCAATCTTGAACAATATAAAGAACAAATGGATTGTATTTGTCAGTTGATCAGACAAGGAAAAGTGCTCTCGGCTAAAACCGTTGGATATGGAGGTATTGCTGCAGCTGTGTCTAAAATGGCCATGGGTAATATGATTGGTGCTCATATAGAGGGGCTTTTAAAACAAGAATTATTTGATCCTGCTTTTGGCTCTATTCTTTTAGAAATAGACAAGAAAGAGAACATCTTTCACCTTTTAAAGAATGTTGAATATAAAATTATAGGCAAAACACAGCCTGAAAAAGAAATTCATGTATCAGGAGAAAAGCTGAGGCTACAAGATATGGTTGAAGAATGGATGCATCCATTAGAAAAGGTTTTTCCAACCAAAGACCAACTTTCAGGAGATCTAATATTTAAGCCGTATAATAAAAGAGGAACTGTAAAAAGTTCATTAAATATTGCAAAACCAAGAGTATTGATTCCAGCTTTTCCTGGTACAAATTGTGAAGAAGACTCAAGAAAATCTTTTGATCAAGCCGGTGCAGAAACAAAAATTCAGATATTTAGAAACTTAACACAGAATGCATTGAAAGATTCCATAGAGGAATTGGTTAAAAATATTAAAGCTTCACAGATTATAATGATACCTGGTGGATTCAGCGGAGGAGATGAACCGGACGGATCAGCTAAATTTATCACAGCTGTATTTAGAAATCCCAAGGTAACAGAAGCAGTAATGGATTTAATCCAAAGAGACGGTTTAATGCTCGGAATCTGCAATGGTTTTCAAGCCTTAATAAAGCTGGGGCTGGTACCTTACGGTGAAATAAGAGAGCTGACTGAAGATGATCCTACCCTCACATATAATCGCATTGGCAGGCATGCATCTAACCTGGTAAGAACCAAAATTGTATCGGTAAAATCACCTTGGTTAAATCAAGTGGAAGTAGGAGATATTCATACCATTCCAATTTCTCATGGAGAAGGAAGGTTTATCGTAAAAGAAGCATTGATGAATACATTAATTGAGAATGGACAAGTCGCCACCCAATATGTAGATTTTAACGGTAATCCAACTTATGATATACGTTTTAATCCCAATGGTTCCCATGGTGCAATAGAAGGGATTACTTCACTGGATGGAAGAATATTTGGAAAAATGGGTCACTCAGAAAGAATTGGAGAACATCTGTATAAAAACGTACAAGGCGAAACAGATCAAAAGATATTTGAATCAGGCGTAAATTATTACAAATAAAGCGGCAGGTATGGGCTGTAGTGCTGTGTTTACCGTTACAGCATTATGGTCAACAACTATAATATTTGGTTTATTATAATTAGAATACCAACATTTCTATTGGCATTTTATGATATAATGAGTAAGGAATTTTCAAATATTGGCAGGAAATATTGGAGGCTAAGAAATGTTTGTAGGTATAAGCAGTGTATTAACCATACTCTTAATGATCGGAACAGGGTTCTTTTTAACAAAAAAACGATGGTTTGATGACCATACCGCTCATTTGTTTTCTAAGATCGTCATAAATGTAGGGGTGCCGGCCCTTGCTTTAGAAAGTATTACAAGACAATTTAGTACAGAAATATTAAAGACATCCTTGATTTACATTTTAATAGCTTTTACAAGCATTATTATACTTTTTCTTTTGGCAAAAATCATTGGAAAGCTTTTGAAACTGGAAAAAAAAGAAAAAGCTGCATTTTGCTTGCTCTTTGCTTTCTCAAATGCAATTTTTATGGGTATTCCCATTAATAAGACTATTTTTGGTGATGAAAGCATCATATATGTTTTACTATTTTTTATGGCAAGTAATTTTTTGTTTTGGACTTTAGGAATTTATACCATGTCCAATGCTAATTCAGAGGATGGTTCTAAAGAGGGTTTGTTTTCAAATATGAAAAGAGCTGTTACACCTGGGTTGATAGCCATTTTAACAGCCTTTTTATTAGTAGCAATAGATGTTCAGTTACCGCCTTTCCTTGCTCGAACTCTATCCTACTTTGGAAATCTATGTGTACCTTTATCCATGCTTTTCTTAGGTATT
>JAKSCF010000440.1 GCA_022360735.1 Clostridia bacterium | reverse complement strand
ATAATTTCTTTTACAGTAATACCAAAAGGTATTTCATAAACTCCGGGATTATTAACATTACCGGCAACGCTGATAATCTTGGTTCCCGGACATTCGTTAGTACCATAGCTTAGGTATCTTTCAACACCGTGAGTAAGTAATGCCGTACCGATTGCTAATGTTTCAACGTTGTTGACACAAGTCGGAAGAAGATTTAAACCGCATTGCTTAATGAATGGAGGCTTGATTCTTGGACGGCCGCTTTTACCTTCGATGGATTCAATTAGTGCTGAGCCTTCTCCACAAACATATGCACCGGCTCCGGAATAAACATGGATATCATAGCTGAAATCAGTGCCTAAAATGTTATTTCCTAAATAACCTTTTTCTTTGGCTTGTTTGATCGCTTCTTTAACTTGTGGTTGAAGATGTCTATATTCTTCTCTGATATATAAATAACCATTTTGAGCGTCTACAGTATAACCGGCAATAGCCATACCTTCAATAAGGCGGAAAGGGTCTTTTTCCAGCATGCTTCTGTCTTTAAAAGTACAAGGTTCACCTTCATCTGCATTACAAATAACAACCTTGTTATCTCCGGGTACAGACTTAGCTTGTAACCACTTTCTACCTAGCGGATAAGCAGCTCCACCTCTTCCTAATACTTTAGAAGCCGTAGCAATTTCTATGATTTCTTCAGCAGTCATATTCAGAGCGTTCTTAAGCCCTGTGAAACCGCCGATATTAATATATTCGTCTATTGATGCAGGATTATATTTATCATAATTTTCTGTAATCAAACTAACTGTTTTTGACATTTTCGGACCTCCTTATCTGTAACTTTCTATAACTTCTTTTAATTTTTCTTCAGTAAGTCTACCATATACTTGCGTATCTATTTTAATAGCCGGGGCAACATCGCAAGCGCCAAAGCATGCAGAATATTGAAGGGCGAACCTGCCGTCTGCTGTTGCTTCCCCAACCTTAATTCCTAGTACGTTTTCTAGTGACTTTTCGAGGTCCATATAATTGTTTACTCTACATACCACGCTTTTACAAAGATTGATAACATGTTCGGCTCTTGGCTTTTCGGATAATGATGCATAAAAAGATATAACATCATATACACCTGTAAGCGGAACATTCAATTTTTCAGCAACGTATGCAGCTACATCCATAGGGATGAATTTTTTAGGCACGATATCCTGAACGTCTAACAGAATACCTACCAGCTTAGTAGAGTCATTGTCGTTTTCGGATAAAATTTTGTCAATTTTTGAAGTCAAATTGTCATTGAGCACTTCATAATTTGGTGTTGTAACACTACCCATTTTTTTCTCTCCTTTCAAGATTGCATTTCATTTTTGCTTAATGTAAGCGATTACAATGTGATTTTATCTATCTATTCACAAAACTTACATGATTATAATAAGTCATTTATAAAGAAATGTAAACGCTTTCACAAAAAAGAATTCTAAAAAATTTCTGAAAGTTATTTGTGCAAAAACCATGCCTAAATGTTAGTTAAGTAACAAACAAAGTTAAAAACCAAATGAAATCCTGTAAAACAAAGGCCATGGAGGGTCATAGCAAAAAAAGGAAACCCATAACCGAAATCAAAGCAATCTCATTGTTGAGAAAATAGAAGCGGTTTTCGATACACAAGATAGAAAAAAACTGAGTTAATATTATTTTTTAATTACAAAATCAGTAAAACATTGATAATTCAGTTATTATGATGTAACATAAATTGACAATATTTTTTAACATGGAGGAATATGACTTATGAATGATGTATTAACTGAGGAGAGACCAATAAGAAAATCGCGGGCTAAGAAGAAAAAAGGTAATATTGTATTAAAAATTATAATGATTTTACTTTCTCTAGCAATATGGTCAGGAGTTGTTTACTATGGCTTTATAACGGCTAAAGAATATATTGATACAAGTATTAAAAATGTTCAGCAGCAAAATGCAGTTAATTTGACTGATATTAATGATCAAATCATTCAACTGAGTGGAGAAATATCTGCACTAAGAGAAAGCATTGAAGATACCGATAGTTCATTATCCAGCACAGGAGATTTGCAAGAGAGCATTGATGAGCAATTGTCTGCATTAGATAAAAGGCTGAGAGAATTGGAAGATAGTCTTGAAATTCTTCAGGAGGCACCATAATGTTTAAAAAAATAAATATTTTTATATTTTTTTTAGTTGGACCATTCTTAGCGATATTTTTAGTATGTTCTCAATTTTCACAAGCAGCGGAATTACTTATAATGGACACGAATGAAGTAAAGGAAAATATGGATTACTTAAAGGAAGAAACACATTCATTAGGGAATGATATTAGTAACTTTGGATTTTTGATTGCATCGCAGTTTGAAACTTTTTTAAGGCAAAGTGAAACATTGGAAGAGTTAACGGAGCAGAGCAGTGAATATAAAGAACTTTCTGAGGATATCTATGAACAAAAAATATTAAATATGCTTGGACCGGCTGTGGAAACATATAAAAATAAAAATACTGAAATCAAAATATTTAAATTAGATGAGCTGGGGTATAGAGGCTATATTGCAAAAATAAAATTATTCGATCCGGATTGTTTTGAAGTTGTTTTAGGTAAAGATACTTTAGGTGAAGTAGAAACCACATCGGAAGTTGCTGAAAGGAAAGGAGCAATTCTTGCTATCAACGGTGGGGGATTTTACTATGAAACCAAAGATGGAAAAAAATTTGCTCAGCTAATAGGAAATACTGTGATAGACGGAGAATTGGTTGAACCGTTTAATGGATATCCGGGAGATTTATTTTTTGCAGGAATTAATAAAGATGGAGAAGTTATAGGAAATGTGCCGCAAACAGAAGATGAACTGATGGATTTAGACCCTTATCAAGGGGTTAGCTTCATTCCTGTTTTGCTGCAAGATGGCAAAAAAGTGGACATACCTGAAAAATGGGCTGAGACTAAGCAGCCTAGAACGATTATTGGACAATATGCAAATGATGACTTGATATTTATAGTAGTAGACGGAAGGCAAAATGACTGGAGTGTAGGTGTGTCTTTGGAGAGACTGCAAGACAAACTGTTGGAACTGGGAGTAAAAGAAGGATACAATCTGGACGGCGGTGGGTCAAGTGCTATGTATTTTGACGGAGCATTACTGAATAAGCCGTCAGATGGGAAACAAAGACCTGTTGTCAACAATATTATCATTAAGCCGTAGAAAAGGGGACAGGTTACAAAATAATCCACCAGCATGGCTGGTGGATATTTTAGTTTTGATTGTTATTAACGATATTTAATGCTTTTTCAAATATGGTTTTTTCCGGTGAAAGGGGTTCGGGTAATTCGCTTAATGGATACCATCCCAAATCCTTGCTTTCATAACTACATCGTAAATTTCCCGAAATATATTTACATGCAAAAACAACAACATGGGTATTGTATGCTTCAAATTGATATATTTCATCAACGACTTCACATACAATGCCGCTTTCTTCATATATTTCTCGTATTACTGTTTCACCTAATGTTTCGTCTTCTTCAGTAAACCCTCCTGGAGGTCCCCAAACAATTGGGGGAAACCGACGATGAACCAATAAAACTTCGTTGTTGTGCACAACAATACCTAACGGGACAATCCGCATAGTCAATCTCCTTAGCTTTTTCTTTAGAAGAAATATGATATTTGAAATAAACCATACTTTATTTTAGCTTATATTAAGCTTGATTACTAGCATTTAATACATTTTTAATTTTATGTTGTACCATTTCTTGAATGGCAGCTCTACCTGGTCCTAAATATTTTCTTGGATCAAATTCAGAAGGATTCTCGGTAAATACTTTTCTGATAGCTGCTGTCATAGCTAATCTTAAATCTGTATCGATATTGACTTTAGCGATATTATATTTTGCAGCTTCAGTAATCATCTCTTCAGGAACACCTTGAGCGCCGGGGATGTTGCCGCCATATTGGTTACACATTGCTACGAATTCAGGTAATACAGTTGAAGCGCCATGAAGAACAAGCGGTGTGTTTGGAATAATATCAGATATTTTTTTCAATCTTTCAAAATCTAATTTTGGCTCTCCTTTGAACTTGTAAGCACCATGACTGGTTCCAATTGCAATTGCAAGAGAATCAACACCTGTTTTTTCTACGAATTCTGCTGCTTCCTCAGGAACCGTGTATGTAGCATCTTTAGCACTAACATTTACATCATCTTCAACACCTGCAAGTTTTCCAAGCTCAGCTTCTACCACAACACCTTTAGAGTGTGCATAGTCTACGACTCTCTTTGTTAATTCAATATTTTGCTCTAATGGATATTTTGAACCGTCTATCATAACGGATGTAAAACCATCATCTACACATTTTTTACATATTTCAAAATCTTCACCGTGGTCCAAATGGAGAACGATATCTAAACCTGAATCCTCCATTGCAGCCTCTACTAACTTTACTAAGTATGATGGCTTAGCATATTTTCTTGCTCCTGCAGAAACTTGTAAGATTAAAGGTGCGTTTTCGATTTTAGCAGCATCAACAATACCTTGTATGATTTCCATGTTGTTAACATTAAATGCACCTACTGCAAAATTACTGCGAATTGCTTTGTTGAACATTTCCTTTGATGTAATCAAAGCCATAATAACTACCTCCTTGTTTTCTCCTTAATATTTCAATTATCTAACCGTGGGTCCAGCTAAGGTCCCTCGCAGGCCAAAATGGGCCCGATCATAGGTTAGTTATTTTGATTTATATTATATCAAAATATAAAAATAATACATATAGCAAATTGAAAAAAAATAAAAAAGTTTAAAGACTTGTTGGCTTATAGTTATTTGAATATCAAAGCAGGTGCAAAATACAAAAAACAAATAAGTACAAATAATAGAAGGATACGGCACTGCCGCATCCTTATTAATAGGGAAGAATAAAATGTAAAATAGCTTGTTTTTTTAATATATATTAAGGTAGTATTCTTTGCATTATGATATAATAAAAAAAATAAAGGAATTATAAATATTCAAAACTTAATATGTACAATTCCCTTTTTCAATTCCTACTATTTTTATTTCATATGAAATTTTCCTAAGTATTACTGCATTTCTTTAGATAAACTTGAAATGATATTTGCCATTTTTACAATTTTTTCTAAACCATTCATGCTCTCATTACTTTCTTCTGAAGAAAGCATTGGTTTTGAAGATGTCTTAACGACACTTTTTTCAACAGACGATGTGTCGGCGGATGTAGCTGTATCAAGAATTTTTCTTACATCTGAAAACTTTTTGATAGTTGTTATAGTACTTTCAAGACTATTGATACGATCTATATGGGTAGAGTCTGAAAATAAATCTTTAAATACCGAAAAAGCTTCGTGAATGCCTTCAACACTGCCCAGGCCGCCTGAAGACGTTCTGATACTGTTAATTTTATTAACTTTCTTCATAATATCTATAGCATTTGTAAGCGTTCCAACTAATTGCTCTGATTTTTCAATAATCTCGAAATCTTTTTTTTCCGGCAAAGAATCGGATGAAATGTCACTATTATTTGTTTTATTTTTGCCTTTGCTTGAAGAATATACCACTGCAAGTGGAATGATAAGAGGAACTATATTTCCAAAACCCAAACTGGTGCTTTCTTTTTTATAATCATTGCTGCTAAGTTCAATCACTTCGTTTTTATCAAAATCGCTCATATTCAACCTCCCTAAAGGACCAAAAGTCAACATATGTATTGGTCCATATTCTTAGGTGGTATATGCCTAGCTATATCACATACCACCTACCATAATATAATATGAATAAATTTCAATAATGTGCCAGTCACAAAACTAAGTTATCAGCATATTTTTGTAATAAGGAAATATCTTTATATAAAGAGGTCAATAGGAGGTTGAATAATGTCAGATATTAACAGAGACAAATTGATACAGCTTGCAGAAGCACTGGGAATAAATAATCCTGAAAAAATAAAAAGAGTAGAGGATGCTGCTAAAAAATATAACAATAAAGGGGAAGATGAAATCCTAAGAGAGCTGCAAAATCTAAAATCAACTTTGTTTAAAGATCCAGCTTCATTCCAGAGACAAATGAAAGTTATTAAAGAAATTAGACCTATGCTAAACGGCGAACAAAAAGCAAGATTTGATAAAATAATAGATATATTATCCAAATCATAAGCTTAAAAAAGAAATAATTTTTTTTAAAAAAAATTATAGCACCACAAATTTACTGGAAGAGGATATTGACAAAGATGGTATAAATGTATACAATATTAATCACAACAGTTCCTTTTCATGGTAAAGCATTGAAACAGATATATTCTTCTGGAATATATCTGTATTTTACATAAGGAGGATTTTAAATATGCTAATGGTAGAAGAATTATACAATGAACAAGAAGAATTCATTTCAAAATTATGTGATAAATTATATCAGAACAACGTAATTGATAAGTCTTTTTATAATCAATATGATGTTAAGAGGGGATTAAGGAACAGCAATGGGACCGGCGTATTGGTCGGCCTGACACACATTGGAGATGTACAAGGATATCAGGTTGAAAATGGTATCAAAGTGCCTGCCCAAGGACGATTGCTATATCGAGGGATAGATGTAGAGGATATTGTGAATTCCTGCTTAAAAGAGAATCGATATGGGTATGAAGAAACGAGCTATCTGCTCCTTTTTGGAGAACTGCCTAATAAAGAAGAATTAGAGGTATTTAAAAAAATATTAGGTGAAAACAGAGATGTACCAAATGGCTTTATCAATGATATGATTTTCACAGTTCCAAGTAAAGATATTATGAATAAGCTGGCAAGAAGTGTACTGGCTCTATATTCATTTGATCCCAATCCCGATGATACGTCTATTAAAAATGTTTTAAGGCAATCCATACAACTGATTGCAAGATTCCCTGCATTGATTGCTTATGGGTATCATGCCAAATCTCGATACTATGATAATGGAAGTTTACACATACATTATCCGGACCCCCAACTGAGTACATCAGAAAATATATTGCATTTAATAAGACCAAATAGTGAATATACGCAGTTAGAAGCAGTGTTATTGGATTTAGCTATGATACTTCATGCTGAGCACGGCGGTGGAAATAACTCAGCATTTGCAACTCATGTTATCTCATCATCCGGAACAGATACTTACTCAGCTGTTTCATCAGCAGTATGCTCATTAAAAGGGCCAAAGCATGGGGGCGCCAATATGGCAGTTTTAGACATGATATCTGATATCAAGTCCAATGTAAAAGATACCGGTAACCATATAGATTTGGAAGATTATTTGGTTAAAATTTTAAAAGGCGAAACATATGACAGAACAGGGCTGGTATATGGTATGGGACACGCTGTCTATACGCTTTCTGATCCAAGAGCAACTTTATTAAAGGATATGGCCAGAAGGCTTGCAGAAGAAAAAGGACTGCTTGAAGATTTTATGTTATTTGATTTTATTGAAACACGTGTACCGGATTTATTTAGAGAAATACGAGGAAGTGACAAAGTAATCTCTGCCAATGTTGATTTGTATTCCGGCTTTATCTATAATGCATTAAATATTCCAATAGAACTTTGTACACCTATTTTTGCGGCTGCTAGAATTTCCGGTTGGTGCGCACATAGAATAGAAGAACTGGTAGCGGGCGGAAGAATTATGAGACCTGCATACAAAAATGTTAAGAATCCAGTAGATTTTATTAATATAGAAGACAGGTAAATAAACAACAGAAAGTAAAAGGAACAATTTTTAATCTCCTTCCGGTGTATGCTGGAGGGAGATTTTTAATAGTTTTGATAAAAAATCGACATACATATTTCAAAATAGAGAATATAAAATTTCATTATGGGGCATAAATTAATTTAAATAATGAATAAGATTACGTTAATATTAAAAAAAAATGTACAATTTAATACCATTATGATATAATAACGTGAATTTTATATTGTTTTTTAAATATTCAATGAAGTATCGGTTTTTATTAACTCTAAGATGTGTGAGTTGATTTTAACTTTCAAGTGACAGATTAATGAAATTGACTATATAGGTTTAAAGGGATATTTGATTTAGGCAGTAGATTGAGATTAATTAAGGAGAGATAAAATGGAAAAGGATGGATTCAAACCTAAAGTACAAGCTCTGAGTAAAGGGCTGGATATCTTAGAATGCTTTACTAATGCTAAAGATGAAATAGGGATTATGGAAATTAGTGAAAGATTAGATTTGCCTGAAAGTACCGTGTATAGAATGGTAACAACCTTAGATGATAAAGGGTATCTGGTTCAGAATCTAGAAACAAAGAAGTATAAATTAGGATTGCATTTGCTTAAGATTAATGAAAAGAGCAGCGAACTAAATGATGAGGTGGAAGTCATAACTAAATATATGACCGAACTTAATGAAAAATTTAATGAAACTACAAATTTTGCCATTCGTGTAAATGATAAGGCTGTTTATTTAAAAAAAATTGATTCCAAACATATTCTTAGACCTGCATTTACCGGTCGAGATATTTATCCTTGCTATTGTACCAGTTTAGGCAAATCGTTGGTTTTGGATATGACTAAGAAAGAATTGAATGAAATCTTCGCTTCTACATTCGAACAATTAACTGAAAAAACAATTCTAACCAAAGAAGACCTTTTAGAAGATTTGCGTGTAGCGAAAGAAAGAGGATATACTGTTGACAACGAAGAGTTTAATTTAGGGATAAAATGTTTTTCTGTTCCTGTTAGGGCAGAATCACTAGGAGGCAGAATAATCGGTGCTATTAGTATGCCGGTACCTACTATACGTCTGGATGGAGAAAGGGAGGAAAAAATAAAGGAAGCGCTGCTTGATATGGCGATTAGAATAAAAAAAGATTTATAACAAGATCATTTTACCTTAATAAATTAAGGGATTCTGAAAGAATCTTACCAAAAATATAAACACTAATCAGTATTAAATTGAAATAAAATGGAGTTATTTTGAAAAAGTTAATTTTTGTTTTCTTTGAAGATTTGTAGAAAAATAAATGAACTATGAAATGAATATTTCCTTTAAATTACAAAAAATACTTGTAATCAACCTCTGAATGCTGTTGCATCAGAGGTTTTTTTATGCATTTTTTTCAAATACACATAAAAAAAATATATGAAATTGAAATTTGAAATACTTAAAAATGAAAAACTATATTTTGATTCGTGTTGACATTCGACATTATTTATGTGATACTCTTGTTATAGAAACTGAACACTAATGATCGTATATTTGAAGGATGCAAGATTATATGAAGGCCCGGATATGTTTACACTTGTATTTTATTCCAAACAGAGACGGTTTGATTAAGACACTCAATGTAATTGGGCTGTTAATATATATTTGATTGGATATAACTAAAAAATTAAATGATTAATATTTAATGATATGGACAATAATGTCACAGGCAATTGAAAAAGGGGGGATCGATATATACTTGTCTGTGTTATTAAGATTTTTTACTTAAATAAAACTATATGATTTTATGTTCTATTATAGTTCGAAGACAGGGAGGAAAAATTTATGAAAAAAATATTAACGATTATACTATGTCTGGTTTTGGCATGTTCAATGTTGGCTGCTTGTGGGAATGATGACGCTGGAGCGGGTGATGAAGTGCCTGAGAAGATTACTATAAAAGCGGCCCATGGTCTTAACGAGAATACTGCTATTCACCAAGGTTGGTTAAAATTTAAAGAGATAGTTGAAGAAAAAACAGGTGGACAAATCGAAATTAAGATTTTTCCTGCCGGGCAACTTGGGGGAGACCGTGAGTTAATTGAAGCAGTGCAGATGGGTAACGTAACTATGTCATCGCCATCATCCGCACCGGTTTCTTCTTTTAATAAGGAATTTTATGTATTGGACATTCCGTTTTTATTTAAAGATAGAGCGCAAGTTTACGATGTATTAGACGGTGAAGCCGGACAAACACTTCTAAAAAGCTTAGAAAGTTATGATATTAAAGGATTATCATTTATGGAAAATGGATTTAGAAATCTTACAAATAGTAAAGTAGCTGTAAGAACGCCCGATGATTTACAAGGTCTGAAAATAAGAACTATGGAAAATGATATTCACTTAGCTGCATGGACAATGTTAGGTGCTAATCCAACGCCAATGTCTTTTGGTGAATTGTTTACAGCTTTACAACAAAAAACAGTTGATGGACAAGAAAATCCTTTTGAATTGATTTATTCAAATAAATTTTATGAGGTGCAAGATTATATTAGTAAGACACAGCATATTTATACCCCCTATGTTATAATATGCAACAAAGAATTTTATGAGGGATTATCGGAAGAACACAAAGCAATTATGGATGAGGCCATTTTAGAAGCAACGAGCTATCAAAGAACTGCTGCAAGTGAAAAAGATGTAGAGGCTGAAGCAGCTATAAAAGAAGCAGGTATAGAGGTGTTAGACCTAACAAACGAAGAAAAAGATTTATTTAAAGAAAAACTAATGCCATTATATGACCAAGTCAAGGAAAAAGCAGGAGAAGAAATTGTTAAAGTATTCTTAAATGCAACTAAGTAATCTTGGCCCATAGAGTGAATAATTTTATTTGCTCTATGGGTTAAAGTTCATAATATGAAAGGAATGAATATTGTGAAATTCTTTAAATATTTAGATGAGCACATTGAAGAAATATTATTAATAATATTTCTTGTTGGGATGAGCATAATTATTGGGGTACAGGTGTTTATGAGATATGTTATGAAGTCATCCTTGAGTTGGTCTGAAGAAGTAGCTCGATATATGTTCATTTGGATGGTGTATATTGGAATAAGCTATGGTATTAAAACAGGTAAACACGTAAAGATAGATGCAGCTGTCAACTTATTCCCAAAAAAAATTCGTAAATATGTATTGTTTTTATCAGATATAATGTTTCTTGTATTTGCAGGGATAATTATTAAATATTCATACCAGGTTGCTATGTTAATTTTTAAATTAGGGCAAACTTCTCCAGGAACAGGTATTCTGATGGGATACGTCTACTTAGCAGTGCCGATAGGATTTATATTGGTAAGCATTAGATTGATACAAAAGATGGTATTGAAAGCTAGGGATATGAATTTGAGGAGAGGAGCATAATATGACGACAGCGATCTTATTTGGAAGTTTTATTATATTTTTAATATTAAGCATGCCTATAGGTATAGCTTTGGGTATGGCATCACTTGTAACCATTATTTTTTCCGGTGAAGTAGATATAACTTATTTAGCACAAAGCTTAACAACTTCTGTGAATTCTTTTCCTTTGATGGCAGTGCCATTTTTTATTTTAGCAGGAGAGCTAATGGGAAGTGGAGGTATATCAAAAAGATTATTAAATGTCGGAAATATGCTGATTGGAAAATATACAGGTGGACTTGCGATGGTTACGATTGTAGCATGTATGTTTTTTGCTGCAATTTCCGGATCAGGACCTGCGACAGTTGCAGCTATTGGAGGTATTGTTGTACCCGAAATGATAAAATCAGGCTATGAGAAAGGATTTTCATCTGGATTGATATCTACATCCGGGAGTATAGGGGTTATGATTCCTCCCAGTATTCCAATGGTAATTTATGGTGTATCTACGGGAGTCTCAATAAGCACAATGTTTATTGCCGGGCTTTTACCTGGTATATTGGTTGGATTGGCTTTGATATTATATAGTTATATAACTTCTAAGAAGGAAGGTTATAAAGGAATACGAGAAGAGTATTCTATGAAAGATATTTTGAAAGGTGTTAATGAAGCGAAATGGGCGTTATTAGTACCTGTTATTATACTTGGGGGTATATATGGCGGGATATTTACACCAACAGAGGCTGCTGCTGTGGCCGTTATATATGGGTTTGTTGTTGGCGTATTTATCTATAAAGACTTAAAAATTCAAAAAGTGCCCAAGGTTGTTGTCAGCGCAGCTCAGACAACTGCTACGGTATTAATTATTATAGGAACTGCCACAACATTTGGAAGAATACTAACCATTGAGCAAATTCCAACACAGCTTGCTAACGCTATTGTCGGCGTTTCGGATAATAGAATTGTTATTTTACTTCTTATTAATATATTGTTATTGTTTGTGGGATGTTTTATGGAAACTTTGGCTGCTGTTATTATTTTGGCACCTATATTATTACCTGTTGCGTTAAAGATAGGCATGGATCCTGTGCATTTTGGGATTATTATGGTCGTCAATTTAGCGATTGGTTTTATAACGCCTCCATTGGGTGTAAATCTATTTGTTACATGTGGTATTGCAAATATTAGTATTGAAAAAATATCAAAAGCAATTATACCGTGGCTTATGGTGATGGTTATAACGCTGTTAATTATTACTTTTGTGCCGGCTATCAGCATGACTTTACCTAAAATGTTTGGGTTTTAAATAGATAATAAGGGATTACAATAACGCTGTAATAATATTTATACACAATAGAGGAGATGATGAAATGAGCGTTGTAGGAGAACTGTGTAGAGCATCCCATCTTCCGAAAATGATAAAAGTAAAACAAAAATTTAAAATGGATTGTATACAAAAAGAAGATATTAGAGATAAGGTGTTTGAACAGCTGGGACGAGAAGAAATCAAGTCACAAATCAGGCCTAAAATGCGAGTGGCTATTACCTGCGGCAGCAGAGGTATTGCGAATATTGCCAGAATAACTAAAGCGATTGCAGACTTCGTAAAACAGTGCGATGCAGAACCTTTTGTAATAGCTGCAATGGGCAGTCATGGCGGTGCAACGGCAGAAGGACAAAAAGAGGTTTTATTCAGTTATGGGGTTACGGAAGAATATGTTGGGTGTGAAATTATATCCTCAATGCAAACCATACCAATTGGCCAAACTGAAGAAGGGCATACTGTATATATAGACAAAAATGCAAAAAGTGCAGATGCAATCATAGTATGTGGAAGAATCAAGGCACATACCGGATTTCATGGTGATTATGAAAGTGGACTAATGAAAATGATGGCCATTGGTCTTGGCAAGCAACAGGGGGCTGAAGTTTGTCATGAATCAGGCTTTAAAAATATGGCGCGACTAATTCCTATATTTGGAAATTGTATACGTGAAAAATCAAATATTATTTGTGGTTTAGGAATAATTGAAAATGCGTTCGATCAAACCCACAAAATTATTGCGTTAACCAATGAAGAAATACCATGTGAAGAGCCGAAATTATTACTTGAAGCTAAAAGTCTCATGGGCAAATTGTACTTTGAAAATACGGATGTACTGGTAGTGGATCGAATCGGTAAAAACATCAGTGGTGATGGGATGGATCCAAATGTAACAGGTACTTTTGGAACACCCTATGCAACAGGGGGGATAAAAGCCGAACGAGTTGTTGTATTGGACTTGACTGAAGAAACACATGGAAATGCCAATGGGATAGGTATGGCAGATATTACAACGAAGCGTTTGGTTGATAAAATGAATATAGATATAACTTACCCCAATGCTATAACTTCAACACTGCTTTGTATGGTTAAGATTCCTTTGTTTACAAGCAATGATAGAGAAGCCGTCCAATTGGCATTAAAAAACTGTACCGAAGCAGATAAAGAAAACCCTAGAATTATAAGAATAAAAGATACAATGCATCTCGAATATATATACATATCTGAGCAAATGCTGGAAGAAGCGAAAAATAATCCAAATCTTGAAATTGTAGATACATCCAAAGAATGGGATTTTGATGAAAGAGGCAATATGTGGTAAGTTATACCAATTTAATATGTGTAAAGAGGAGTGATGTCGTATGAAATTAATGCATACAAAGCTGCCGGAATTTATAAAAAAAATGAAAGTAGCAGCAGCAACTAAAGGAAAAAAACATAAGAAATGTGAAGTGGTTGGCCTTGAGAATTTAAAAACAGGCAAAATGCAATCCCTTCGAACAGGAAGGATAGAGCAAGCGGTAGAAGATTTGGCCAAAAAAGAAAATATTGAAAATATTGAAGTGGCTATTATTCCAAGAATTCCTGAATCCATGCATAGTGCTGTTGTTAGAGGGTTTGATAAGGATGGAAAACCTGTACATGCGATTCTTGAAACAATCAATATCCTTCATCCCACAGAGGATGTTTTAATCCATGATTGTGAAGAAGTGGAAGATAGACGGCCGCCAATTGGAAATCATTAATTAAAAGGATGAATACAAGCAAAATAGGAGATATGTAAATGAAAAGATTAAAATATAAATTGATACCGGAAGGTGAATTAAAAGGTCATTTAGTGCCGTTGTCCATTGTTTTTATTGATTATACAGATGTGAAAGCATGTAACCTTTCTATGAAAGAAGCGTGTGAAAAAGTGGCGGCTACAATACCTGGACCGGCAGGAATCAATATGTTTGATATGTCTGCTACTACCACTAATAGTGATGGTGTTATGATTGACGGTTCTATGACCTGTATGGCAGCTTCTGACTATGGTAAAATTAACAAAGATTTTGGCTATCTGGAAATGGTTGAAGTACCATACTCAGGAGAATTGATTCAAAATGAGCCTCATCTAATGCAATGGAAAAAATCATATCCGGATAGAAAACTCATTATGGGACCGGATCCTTCTAAGAAAAAAATACCCATTCATAATGCAGTCCTAACAGGAAGAGCGGGAAATAATAATTCTGCTACAGAAATGATGCATTATATTACAATGGAAGAAATATTATTACCGATCACAGGTCAGATGGAAATAATGAAAGGTGGTAAGGTGGAAATTGGGGGTACAGGCTGGATTATTTCTGTAGGCATAGGAATGGTTGTTGGTGAAGAATATGGACGTATCGTGCCTCATAGACAGTTTAAATGTGGTGAAACAGCACATAACTCAGGAGAATATGCAAAATTCTTAAAAAGTCATATCCCGTGTATTGCAGCAAATAAATCAACATTGGCTGAGTATATTATTCAAGCTCTGCAGGCGGGTGCAATTCCCGGAAAAGATATTGGAGCTTCTCCGGCAGTTTTGGCTGTAGCGAAACATTTGAATATTAAACCTGATTTTGATAACATGAGTGATGCATCTTTTGAAGAGTTAGCAAGCGTTGGCTATACAAAAGAATGGATGAACGAGAAAGTTGAAATATTAGAACCGGGAGAAATTATTGCAAAAGCAAATGATATCATTCAGGGTGTAGAGGATGCTTGCCAATATGATGTATCGGATATTGTTGAGGTTAGGTATGTTGAAATTGAGTCTTAAAAAATATCTTTAAATACGAAAGAAAATGGAGAAGCTGTAATGAATAATGAAACCAAAGTAATTGTGAATGTGGACAAAACTGTAGTCAAAATTACTGGGTTACAGGTAAAAGGATTGAATATTCAGCAACTGGAGGAGATCGTTAAGGCTAGATTAAAAAGTATGATTAGAATCATAGGTGTAACGGGTAACGCGTTAGAGATGGATGTCTATGATGTTGAGGAAGAAGATATATTACGCCAGGAAGACGGATTGATTAAAGCCATTGCAATGGCTGAAGGGATAACCGTAACAGATTTGACTGAGCTTTCATCGGTTAGTAAGATTAAAAGCGTAGATTTTGACTCAATACCGGATTATGCTGAAAATGGGTGTAAGGCAGAGAGGTGGCAGATAATTGATTGAGCGTGCAGTAATTATTCCTACAGGTGATGAAATAAAATCAGGGATTGTTCAAGATACGGACAGTCCTATGATTATAAAGGTGCTGCTAACAATTAATGCGCAATGTAACATTATACGACAAAGCCCGATAGATGATGAAGAAGATATAATTACCAATTGTATCAATGGATATGTGAGGCAACAAATGGATTTGATTGTTTTAATAGGCGGGTCGGGTGGAGGGCACCGATACAGTGCTACATTAGGAAAAGATTATACACATTCCTCGCTGGAAAAGCTATTAGAAGTAAAATATGTATCCGAGCTCTACGGCAAAAATGGACATTTATGGAGCAAGTTGTTGTGTGGGACGATAAAAGATACTTTAATCATTAATGTTCCGGGACCGTTTGAAGAAGCATGTGCAGCTATTGAGGCATTTAGGAATGCCTATATCCAAAATCAAAGTGATTTAAAGGAAATTAATCGTAAAATGATGGAAGCGGTAAAGGCGCAATATGTCAATCGTTAAAATAAACGTAGAATAAAACAACTTAAAAGATAAAATTGTCAATAATATTTTTGAGGTAATGATATGAATGATTGCGATTGTACTTCTAAACAATGCTATAAAGAAGCTTTTGTGCTGAAAGTATATTCTTCCGATGGCTGCCCGGTAATAGTAGGAGGATTTTGCCCGGTCGGAAAAACATATGAAGCAGAGCAAGCCTATTTAGGGATTAGTAAATTTAAACTTGGATTAACTAAAGATAATTTTTTGATAGACTATACTTTGGCTGAAGCGATTACTGATTTATCTCCGAAGTGGATTAAATTGGTTGGAGCCTCTATTTCAATCCCGGGTGTCCATAAGCGGACAGGTGGGATTATAGGGGATCCGTTTGAAAAGAATCAATCGGCTAAAGGGGATATACAAGAACTTGATGAAAGATTATTTCTAATAGCGTTACCCGGAGGACCTGGTGTTGCCTATATTGGAAGCTATGATTTTGGCAATGTGTTAATGAATATAATAAAGAAAAGAAACATGGAGCAAAATAGAATGGTCCAAGAAGTGTTAAAATTATTGAATCAAAATACAAAACAATACCTTGTAGTGGTAGACGGAAGCGGAGAAGATATGACGGCGGGTATCTATATATCTGATGCTATGGGGATAAGGTATGAAACCATATGAAAAAGTAAGCTTCATAATGAATTGTAGGAACGATATTAAGTAAAGTATATAAAACCTAATAGAACCTAATAAAACCTACAAATTAAGAGTGTAGTAGATGTAAATTTTATGGTAGTTTACATCTATTCATTTTTAAATGTGTAATTTTGTACTTTGCTTATTGCATCTCTTGCCATCTTTTCGAGTGAATGTACTGCAAAAGTGTACCATATGTCATGGCTCTTGGTTTAATTTCGTATTCTCAAGAAATATATCTGTTGACTTCACTGATTGATTTAATAAAATATGATATTAAAATTAATGAAATTAAAATAATATTAAAATGAAATAATTATTTTCGTTTTCAATTGACAATAACAATTGAATCGTTTAATATATAGTCAATGATGGTGCTATTTTGCTTTAAAACCCTGAATTCATCCAAAAAATGTAAAATTACAATTACAAAAATGAAATTTATAAATTCAAAAAATATGATAAATTCTATAATAAATATTTGAAATAGGCCGACTTTTATAAAATAATGAAAATATTCTCCTCCCCTTACAAGGTTTCAAAATTTATATCATGGAATTTATGATTTTAAAAAGTCGGCCGATCAAAATATTGCTTAGTTAAATATTTTAAAAATAAACATCAAATAAGCAGGAGGTTAAAGTTATGGGAAAAAAAATGAAAATGATGGATGGAAATGAGTCGGCAGCATATATATCCTACGCCTTTACAGAAGTTGCGGGCATCTATCCCATTACGCCGT
>JAKSCF010000507.1 GCA_022360735.1 Clostridia bacterium | reverse complement strand
ATGATTAATAAAAACATTTTTTAATGTATCCTCAGCAAAATCATTCTCAAGTTGAATACTGAAAGTAGTTTTATTGATTATTTTTAGCATAAAAGCTTGATCCCTTAGTCTGCTTAGCACAATATCCGTATGAATATTAAAATCTTCCGGCACATCGCCTTTTAATATCAGCTTATAAAAATGTTGATTTGAATTTTCGCCCATAGCATTTATAGCTTTCTCAACGATTTCATCATACGTACAAAATCCGGTTACATCTATTTCTTTTTCAAAGTACTCTCTTTTATTATTTTCTATAAAGTCCAATTCAACATATCCTTTAGACACTTCACCCATAATAAAACCTTTTTTTCCTAATTCATCAAAGCCTTTCGCTTCCGGTGTTCCAGGATAGCTCCAATAAGTATTCCCAGCTTTGTTAATACCTGAAAATCCATGTACATGCCCTAAAGCCAAATAGTCCAATCCACTGTTATTTATATCTTCAAGCGTAATAGGGTTATATTGACCTTGACTTCCCGCTGTCGTTATTTCCCCATGCATGACCATTATATTGATTTTGCTTTCATCACTGACATAAAAACCTTTTAGACCATTTTGTTCTTCTAGAGGAGTAAAAAAACTCTTTCCATAAACACAGCAGTTCAATTCCGGAAAATCCACACAGCCTACATCTTTATCAAAAATGTGCACATTTTCAGGCCAAATTTTTTTGTTATAATAATAGCTCCTTGATAGGCTGTCATGATTACCGGCAGCAATCATAACAGGTATATTACTGATTTCTTTTAATTTGGTGACTAAATAATCTATAGTCGTTTTTCTCACTTGTTCCTGATCAAATAAATCGCCGCTAATCAAAAAAATATCAACATTTTTTTGATTAGCGACTTCTACCATTTCTCCAAATGTTTGTCTCAATTCTTCTTGTCTCATTTTACTTAATTGTGCCGGCAAACCTGTCAAAGGCGCATCCAAATGTATATCAGCACAATGTAATATTTTTACACTATTCATCTCCACCTACTCAATACCATACTTCCATATTTTTTCATACAAACTGGTCCTGCTGATATCCAACATTTTAGCTGTCTCGGATTTATTTTTACCTGTTTTCTCTAAAGCGTCAAGGATGGTTTTCCTCTCAACTGCATCCAGTATATCTTTTAACCGTGTTTGATTCAGGTTATTAAAATCAAAACTGTAATTCTTAATCTTAATCGGCAAATCGTCTACTTGAATCTCTTTACCATAATCAAGCAAGTTAACCGTTCTTTCTAAAATATTCTCTAATTCACGTACATTTCCCGGCCATGAGTATCGCTCCAAATACCGTAAAGCTTCCTTAGATATTTTGTTGACATAATTGCCTGCTTGTTCGGATATTTTTACTAAGAGGTGATTAATTAACGGTTCAATATCTTCTTTACGCTCTCGTAATGGTGGAATATTTAAGTTCATTACGTTTAATCTATAGTACAAATCTTCTCTAAACTTATTTTCTTCAATTAGTTTTTCAAGGTCTTTATTGGTTGCTGCAATAATTCGCACATCCAACTCGATACTCTGTATGCCCCCAACTCTTTCAATGACCTTTTCTTGTATAGCCCTTAATAACTTAACCTGCATATGAAGGGGCATATCCCCAATCTCATCTAAAAAAATACTCCCACCGTCTGCTAATTCAAATTTTCCGATTTTGCCGCCTTTTTTTGCCCCGGTAAAAGCACCTTCTTCATATCCAAATAGCTCTGATTCTAAAAGCTCTGAAGGAATAGCACCACAATTTACTTTAACAAAAGGCCCCATGGCCCTATAACTTGCAGAATGAATAGCATGAGCAAAAAGTTCTTTTCCTGTCCCGCTTTCACCATATATCAACACATTAGAGCTGGTCAGCGCTGCTTTTTCAGCAATATATTTGGTCCCTTTTAATTTATTGCTTTCACCAATGATATTATCAAAGCTGTATTTTACGTCACGAACCTCTTTTAAGGCATTTTTATAATAATCCAACTCATGTTCAATCTTATGAACCTTAGAAGACAATACGTCCAGCTCATTTAAGTCTTTAAACATAATCCTTCCAATAGCGCCGATTATTTTCCCATCCTCGTAAACAGGAATTCTCATAGCAACGATTTTCTTGCCATTGATTTCCTGAACATCTCCAATTTGTTCTTTTCCGGTACTGGCTACTATATGCAATTTGGTATTATCTATGACATCTACAACTTTTTTGCCGATGATATCTTCACGTTTTTTATCTAAAAATTTTAAATAGGGTTCATTAATAAAAACAATTTTCGACTTGTTGTCAATTACGACTAACCCTTCATATACTTTATCAAGAACTTGTTTTAACAAGGTTTCGGAACTTGCAATCAAATCAGGCATAACATCCACTCCTACATAAGTTGTAATTTTAAGACGGGTGTACAGATTTACAAACATTATAACATAAAATTAAATGTTTTTGCCAAATAAAGTATGGGTATCAACAAAAACCATTGATAACTGTTCTCAGTCGTGATATGATAATAATTGATAACAATTATCGTTTACAGGAGGTATTTTCCAATTATGACACTTAATAAAATTGACTGCGGTCAAATGTTTAAAATACAAAATATTCAAGAAAAATCTGTAAGAGAACAAGCCATTCGGCTTGGGTTATTTGAAGGCTCACTTGTAAAATGTTCCCACAAATTACCTTATGGTCCAATCATACTCAAAACAGGCATGCAGGAAATTGCCATTGGAAGAAATTTAGCAAAAAAAATAGTTGTATCTGTATAAATAAACCCGTACAATAGATAATAAAAAATTTTTTACTTAATGAATAAAAACTTTACAATAAAAACTTTACTTAGATAAAGTTTTTATTTATGTCGGGAAATAGTTGGTATCATATAGGAGGAAGTCATGTCTAAGCATCGCCATGAGATACATAAATTTAAATCCAATAGTATAAAGAATACTGAATTAACTTTAGTCCTCGCAGGAAATCCTAATGTAGGGAAATCTGTTTTCTTCAATAATCTAACGGGTATATATGTGGATGTTTCAAATTTTCCCGGCACTACGGTAGATCTAAGTGTAGGCCAATTTCACCATTATACGGTAGTAGATACACCGGGTGTTTATGGGGTATCTTCTTATAATGATGAAGAAAAAGCAGCTCGAGATTCTATTTTATATGCTGACCTTATTTTAAATGTTGTCGATACTGTGCATATAGAAAGAGACCTTTTCTTAACTCAACAAATCATAGACATGGGAAAACCCGTCATTGTGGTATTAAATATGATGGATGAAGTTGAAAAACAAGGTATTAAAATAGATATTAACAAGCTTTCCGGTACACTTGGTGTTCCTGTCATACCTGCATCAGCTATTAAAGGTATCGGAATGGATAAAATAAAAGGGGCTATATTAAAAGGCGGGTCCATAGGAAACCGCCTTCCTGAGATACACAATCATATACAAGATGCTAAAAACTATGTTGATACAGAAGGCGAAGCTCTTATGATATTAGAAGAGGATGAAAACATTATAGAACGGCATCACCTTAAAAAGAAATATGGATATCGTGAAGATTTCTATAACTTAAGACGGACCTACATCAACCGATTAATTAATTTAGTGGTCCATCGTCCTGACGAACAACGAACCTTTTCAGGATTACTCGGCAACTTAATGCTTAAGCCTATTACAGGATTACCCTTTTTAGCCCTTATATTATTTATTTTGTACAAACTCATCGGTGAAGTTATTGCCCAGCATATTGTAGGCATTACTGAAGGCCTTATTATGGGCACTTATTATAATAATTTTATACTAAGCATTACAGAAGGTTTTCTGGATGTTCATACGCTGCCGGGTCAGCTGCTGATTGGAGAATTTGGTGTTATCACCATGGTACCCGTTTATATATTTGGATTATTACTCCCTTTAGTCATAGGGTTTTATCTTTTCATGTCTCTTTTAGAAGATTCGGGGTTACTGCCAAGAATTGCTGTTTTAGTGGATAGAGTATTAAATTTTATAGGATTAAATGGTCGTGCCGTAATACCCATCATTTTAGGGTTTGGATGTGTCACTATGGCAGTTATGACAACCAGAATTCTTGGCTCAAGACGGGAAAGATTTATTGCCACCATGCTGCTCAGTGTGGCGGTGCCTTGCTCTGCTCAGCTAGGTGTTATTATGGGAATTGCCGCTGCTCTCAGTCCCGCAATGACCGCTTGGTACGTTTTAAGTATTTTCATTGTTTTTGTTCTATTAGGCACCTTATTAAACCTTATTTTACCCGGTCAATCCTCAGAGCTATTGATCGATATTCCACCTATTAGAATGCCTCAAGCAAGAAATATCCTTAAAAAAACAGCCACTAAATCTAAAATGTTTCTTTATGAAGCCGGCCCATTATTTGTATTAGGAGCCGTTTTGATCACAGTCCTTCAATATACCGATATGCTAACCCAAATTGCTGACTGGTTTTCACCTGTCACGGTCAATATCTTACAGCTGCCAAAAGAGGTTACCAACACTTTTATCATGGGCATCATTAGAAGAGATTTTGGTGCGGCAGATTGCAATTTTTCAGAGTGTTACACAACAGAAACAAATACACTACAAGTCTCATTCCTAATTGAGCTTACTATTATAGTCTAATAATGTTGTAATTATGGAT
>JAKSCF010000557.1 GCA_022360735.1 Clostridia bacterium | reverse complement strand
GATATTACCGCTTGCTTCTTTAATACCGATAATATTTTTATGCTGTGCGAGTTGTGCAACCGTTGATGGAAGCATATTAATGCCTGTTCTTGAAGGAACGTTATAAAGAATGATAGGCGTGTTAACACTATCAGCAATTTCTGTAAAATGTCTAACCAATCCTTTTTGAGTAGATTTGTTATAATAAGGCGTAACGCTTAATAAACCATCTACTCCGACTTTTTCTGCCTCAACGCTTAAATGGATAGCATGAGGTGTATCATTACTGCCTACACCGGCAATAACAGGAAGACGGCCGTTAATGGTATCGACAGCAAACTTTATAGTATCCAAATGTTCTGCATCAGGCATGGTAGATGCCTCTCCTGTTGTACCACAGATAATAATGGCATCAGTACCCTGGTCTACATGCCAATTCAATAGATTTTTTAGACTTTCTTTATCGACTTTCCCATCCTTAAAAGGGGTGATGACAGCCACTCCGGATCCTTTATAAATACTCATTGTTATACATTCCTTTCTTTAATTATAAAATGTTATTTTCTTTTGTACTTAGATCATAAGTTCGGCAATTTGTACTGCATTGGTTGCAGCACCTTTTCTAATGTTGTCGGCTACTACCCACATGTTGAGGGCACTATCGGCACTAAAATCTCTTCGCAGCCTGCCCACATAAACTTCATCTGTACCGGCTGAACTTCTCGCTAGTGGATAAATGTTATTAAATGGATCATCTTGAAGAATGATACCTGGGGCTTCTTCTAATATTTTTTTAACATCTTCCAGTTCATATGGTTTTTCAAATTCCACATTTATAGATTCACTGTGAGAGTCTTTAACGGGCACTCTAACTGTAGTAGCAGTTATTTTCAGGTCATAATCGCCTAGTATTTTCATGGTTTCGTTAATCATTTTCATTTCTTCCTTGGTATACCCATTTTCCATAAAAACATCAATGTGCGGCAAACAGTTGCCGGCGATAGGATGAGGATAGGCAGCCTTTAAATCATTGCCCTTTAAACCTTCCTCTAAGTCTTTAACACCTTTTACACCTGAACCGGATACGGCTTGATAAGTAGAGTATACGATTCTTTTTATTTTGTAGTGATCATGTAAAGGTTTTAAAGGAACTACAGCCTGAATAGTAGAGCAATTTGGATTGGCAATGATGCCTTTATGTTTTTTAACATCTTGTGGATTGACTTCAGGAACAATAAGTGGAACGTCTTTATCCATTCTCCATGCACTGCTGTTGTCAATAACCACGACACCTTTGGAAGCGGCTATTGGGGCAAAAGTTGTACTGGTAGAACCTCCTGCTGAAAATAAGGCAATATCTATGTCTTTATCAAAAGATTTTTCTGTAAGTTCTTCAATTACATAATCTTTTCCTTTAAAAGTTATAGTTTGACCTGCTGATTTAGCAGAAGCCATTAGATATAAATGGTTAAATGGGAAGTTTCTTTGTTCTAATACTTTCAAAAATGTGCGACCTACCATTCCTGTAGAACCTACTATCGCGAGATTTGGTTTCTTCATTTCTTGTCCTCCTCAACGTAATTATTACTTTATTATATAATATTAAGATGAAATTTTTAATATTAATTATAAACATTGATAATACAACAAAAATCGCGAGCAGAAACACTCACGATTTAACGTTCAAGTTCTGCTGCCTGTGTAAGCGCACCATTGAAAGCTGCAGGACCCTCAACGACAGTACTATACATATTCTGTATAGTCCCAGCAGTATTCCTTGGGATGAAATACCACTTCGGCGGCCATACCTTTCACACAAACTAATGATTCCCAAATCAACCATTTGTGTTACTGATTATCAACCGCGACCTCTTTACCACACGCTACTTATTAACATATAAGGTATACTACCACATTGTATATTATGATGTCAACGACAAAATACTATTAAATGTAAATAGCATGTGATATAATTTGGAAAGAAATTTTTTTCGTCATTTCGACCGTATAAAATGACTGGATAAAATAGGATGTTCTTATATTATATGCATAATACCGGCTAAGTGACAAGGAGGAAGCATGATTAAGATAAATGAGGGTATTTTAAAACTAAATAGTGAAGTAGTAGAGCTAAGAAGAAGGATACATCAATACCCTGAAAGAGGGTTTAATGAGTATAAAACCAGTGAATTCATTAAAAATAAGTTAAAAGAGTATGGCGTAGATGAAATTCATGCCTCGGCCAAAACAGGTGTAATCGGGATATTAAGAGGCATCAACGGGGCATATACCACAGCCTTTCGCGCGGATATTGACGGATTACCCGTTCAGGAAGATAATACATGCGATTATAAATCTCTTAATGAAGGGTGTATGCATGCTTGTGGTCATGACGGGCATACGGCTGCGTTATTAGGATTTGTTAAATATGCGGTTCAAAATCGAAATCAAATTAAAGATCATCTGGTTTTTATTTTTCAACCTGCTGAGGAAGGTCCCGGCGGAGCAGAGGTTATGGTATCGGAAGGCATTATTGAAAAGTACCGGATTGATCGCATCGTTGGATTGCACATTTTCCCGGAATATCCTCAAGGTAAAGTGGCTGCCAAAGCAGGGGCTTTGATGGCAAGAAACGGAGAAGTGGGTATTACTGTTAAGGGGCAAACCGCTCACGGCGCCATGCCTCATAAGGGTAAAGATGCTATTGTAACAGCTGCAAATTTCGTTATGGCAGCCCAGAGCTTAATGAGCCGAAACATTGATCCTATGAGCAGTGCTGTCTTCACAATGGGGAAGATTAATGGTGGTGAAGCAGGTAATGTTATTGCTGATGAGGTTCATATTGTTGGAACCATGCGAGCTTTCAGTGATGATGTTTATGATACTTTGGTAAAGCGGATTGAAGACATAGCTAAAGGAATGGGTGATGCATATGATTGTGAAATAAAGGTTGATTTCAATCATATGTATAGAGTGGTACAAAATGATGAACATCTTGTATCGGCACTACAAAAAGCTGTAGGGGCAGAGGATTTCATTGAAGCTAAGCCGGCGATGATATCTGAGGATTTTTCCTTCTTCCAGCAAAAGGTTCCGGGTATGTTCTTTTTCGTTGGTTCGTATAATGAAGAAGCGGGATACACACATCCTTTACATAGCTCTAAGTTTAATTTTAATGAAGATATATTGATGACAGCAATACAGGTATATTGGAATTTATTACAAGAAATATGAGGTAAAAGACATGAATAAACATCTCAAAGAAATATTTACGATGAACCTATTTTATATGTTCATAGCATCCTTGCTTCTAACCTTAGGGGTAATCGTGCAGCAGAGAGACCTTATAATAGGTTTGTTAATTACGGAATGGGTTCTGATATTTTTACCTGCTTTTATTTTTGTTAGAGTCAAAAAAATCAGATTGAAAGATTTAAACATACAACCACTAACCCTTCGAGACGGTATTCTAACGATTCTGATTACTGTTTTTTCATATCCAATAGTGGTTTTTGTAAGTCTAACCTTTAATTTTATATTGAGTCTTTTTGTAGAGTTTGACCCTGTGCAGATACCTTTGCCCAGGACTTTTGAAGAGTATTTAATTTATCTTCCGGTTATATCTCTGTCGGCAGGAATTTGTGAAGAGTTCTTTTTTAGAGGGGTTATGTTATGGCAGTACCGTGGTTTGGGGAAAAGAAACGCCATCATTATTTCATCCTTACTCTTTGGACTATTTCATTTTAATTATCAAAATCTTATAGGTCCAATTTTACTGGGTATTATTTTTGGTTATTTAGTGTATAAAACAGGGAGTATTTTTGCCGGGATTATCGGTCATATGACGAATAACTTTATATCATTGACGTTAGGGTATATGGTCATGACATATTCATCGGAGATAGAGCAAAATACCCAAGGCGTAAGCGATTTTACAGGCCTGATCAGCGCAATGATCAGCTGGGGGATTATGGCATTTATAAGTCTGCAGGTCGTTAAGTGGCTGATTGGGAAAATCGGTAAAAATCACCAAGTAAAAGATGTAGAAGGAATGCGGTTGAGCGAAATGGGAAAAATGCCGTGGATACCGATTCATATTGTGATAGGTGCTTATTTGGTGATAACCCTCTTATCTTTCAACATTTGACGGATGAAATATAGAAGAATGGTATATATTTCAGGCATATTCCTTATAATAATGAAAAAATCATTAGGAGTGTGCCTGTATGAAAAAGAAAAAAGAGAAGAAGTTAACAGAGAATGATTTAATGAAGTATGAAATAGCTGAAGAACTGGGATTAATGAACAAAGTGAAAAAAGCCGGATGGGGAGGCCTTACAGCTAAGGAAACCGGAAGAATAGGCGGCATTATGACATCAAGAAAAAAGAAAAAGAAAAAATAGTTTGCTAAACAATTTTAAGGGGATTTAATATGAATCAAGTACTTATATCAATGGATAAAGAAATGAACTTTAGAGCTTATACAGTGCTTTCAACAGAAATGGTAGAAAAGATGCGAATCACTCATGACACGACACCGACGGCGTCAGCAGCGTTAGGGAGAACCATTATGTGTACATCTTTGATGGGTTTAATGTTGAAGGGAGATGAAAGTAAGGTTACCGTCATTATAAAAGGGAATGGGGAAGCAGGACAAATTTTAGTTGTGGCAGATTCAAAAGGGATTGTAAAAGGATATATACAAAACCCTAAAGTGGATCTGCCATTAAATGATAATGGAAAATTAAATGTAGGTGCTGCAGTAGGTGGGGGAAATATGACCGTTATAAAAGATCTGGGCCTTAAAGAGCCGTATATTGGACAATCGGATTTGATAACGGGTGAAATAGCTGAAGATTTTACGGCATATTTTGCCTATTCAGAGCAGCAGCCATCGTCTGTTTTGGCTGGGGTATTGGTGGATACGGATCATTCCATTAAAGCGGCAGGCGGGTGTATCATTCAAATGCTCCCCCAGCCTAATGAGGATGTTTTGACAAAACTTGAAAATACCATTAAAACCATTCCATCTATAACTGAACTAATTGTGAAAGCTGAAAATGTTCACCAAGTGCATGATGCCATTTTTGAGTCTTTTGAAATGCTGAAGATTGGAGAACATGAAGTGGACTATCAATGTGACTGTTCATGGGATGGATTTGAAAGAGGATTGATCAGTTTAGGAAAAAAAGAGCTTGGAAAAATCTATCAAGAAGATGAACAGGCTGAGCTGGTCTGCCAATTCTGCCGGAAGAAATATCTGTTTGATAAAGTAAAGCTAAAAGATTTGCTTGAAGGCATGGTAGTGGAACAATAGTTAAACAATAGTTAAACCATAGTGGAACGATTGTTCGACCATTGTTTAACCATTGTTCAACCATAATTAAGGGGGAAGAGCATGAAAGTGCATACTAGGTTTGATGGGCAAGTGTGTTTTATTACGGGTGGAGGAAGTTCTGCAGGGATCGGATTTGCCGCAGCACAAATTATTGGAAACTGGGTGGTAAGATTGCTTTGGTGTCTACTACAGATCGAATTCTTAACCGTGCACAAGAGCTCGAGAATCGAGGCATAGAGGCTAAAGGGTATATCGCAGACTTAATGAATCGAGAGGACGTAGAAAAGCTTGTAGAGGCGGTTATAGGCGATTTTGGAAAAAGGGTATTATTAGATTTAATTATGTTTAAACTAAATAAGCCTCGAAAATTCATTGAATTTTCGAGGCTTTTCTCTTTATTTTCTATAATGTAGGTCCATCAAAAAAGACTGGGTTGCATTTTACAAATTCGCCGTATCCTTTTTCACCTACAAAATCACCGTCTTTATAGACTAATTTTCCTCTAGAGAAAGTCATTACCGGATATCCTTGCATTTCTACGCCTTCCCAAATGGTATGATCAATATCTGAATGCATGTTATCTACAGATACTGTAAATGACTTATTAGGATCATAGATCACGATGTCAGCATCACTGCCGGCAGCGATGAACCCTTTTTGAGGTGCGCAGCCAAAGATTTTAGCCACATTGGTAGCACACAGCTCAACGGCTAGATTGTAAGAGATGTTGCCTTTATTGGCTTCACTTAACATATATGGATAAAGGTTTTCTACACCCATGCATCCATTAGGAATCTTAGAAAAGTCATCTTTACCCCAATCTTTTTCGTAAGATTGGAATGGGCAGTGGTCGGTTGCTACAGTAGAAATATCACCGCGCTTAATTGCTGCCCAAAGTTCATCTTGGCTTTCTTGTCCTTTCATTGGAGGCGAGCAAACAAAGTTTCTGGCATCTTCACGCTTGTATACTTCACTAGTGAAATATAAATATTGCGGGCAAGTCTCAGCAAATATCGGATATCCTTCATCTCTTGCTTGAGTAACAGCCTTAGCACCTTCAGCATTGGCTAAATGCACGATATAAAGGGGTGCGTTTAAATTTTTGGCCCAGTGAATAGCTCTTACATCAGCCTCTGCTTCTACAAATTCAGGACGGCTTAAATAGTGATACCATGGGGAAGTTAGACCTTTACTTAAATACTCTTCCACTCGAGAATCAATAATTTCTTTGTTTTCAGCATGTACTTGAATAAGAGCCCCAACTTCTTTAGATTTTTCAAGAACTTTATAAAATACACCATCCGTAACGCCAAAATCATATACCATGAATACTTTAAAACTGGAAACACCATATTCTACAGATGTTTTCATTTCTTCTAAGACTTCAGGCGTTAAATCAGTAATGGCAGTGTGGAAAGCATAATCAACACATGCTTGGGGATCACATAGCTTTCTTCTTCTTTCTGCTGCATCTATGAGACCTTCCCCTTTAGCTTGAATAACAAAGTCAAATACTGTGGTAACACCGCCGCAAGCACCCGCTCGGGTTCCGGCTTCATAGCTGTCTGCCGATACAGTTCCCCCAAAAGGCATTTCTAAATGTGTATGACAATCGATAGCGCCGGGTAAAACCAATTTTCCTGAAGCGTCCACCACTTCAGTACCTTTAGGATCAATATCTTCTGCGATCATGAATATTTTACCGTCTTTGACACCAATATCAGCCTTATAACTTTCTGTTGAAGTTATAATAGTACCATTCTTAATGACTAAATCCATAAAAATCGACCTCCTTTATAATAATATATATTTTTATCCAATTAATATTGGAATATTTTCAATCTTAATTACAATTATCTAGATTTTTGTAGTTTAAGGTGAATAATCTTGTATTATGTATACAAAAAAATACAAAATTAATTCAGAGGGGGAAATAAAAAACTCTTATTTTCCCCTCTAATACTAACGAATATAGAAATAACGTTTATCTATCTTTCTGTAATGGCAGCGTCTTCGCTTTCTGATAGCAATGAAGAAGTATCGGACTTCATTAATGCCGGATAGATAAGTAACGCTAAAACAAATCCTACAATCCAACCATTGTCTCTAAAGAAAGCCAATGCATCAATGAAGATGCCTAACAGCGGAAGGATGATGGATAGTATCCAGGTATAAATAGCTTTATAGTTAATACCATTGCTGTACCAATACTTGCCTTCACTTCCTTTAAACAATGAACTAACATCCAATCTTTTCTGTCTAAAGATATAGTAATCTGCAATGTACATACCGGCTAGAGGGCCTAAGAATAATCCGTAGAACCCTAAGAAATTAAAGTAAGCAACGGCATTCTCCATGAGTTTCCAAGGCATTATTGCAATACCTAAAATACCTGTGATTAAAGCACCGGTACTGTAAGATATTTTTTGAGGATTAATGTTGGAAATACCATTTGCAGGCGCTACTACGTTTGCGGCAATGTTTGTAGTTAATGTTGCAATTACAATACCTATAGCACCTAGTATTGAAGCAATTGGATTACCTATGTTTGCTACAACGTCAACCGGATCCCAAAGGAATTCACCAAATATTAATTTTGTTGCGCCTGTAACGAAAACACCTACAAAAGCAAATGCAGCCATTGTAGTCGGTAAACCAAGTAATTGTCCATTAAATTGGTTTTTCTGAGTTTTGGCATAACGGCTAAAGTCAGGAATGTTCAACGCTAGAGTTGACCAAAATGCAATATTGCCTGTAAGACCAATCAGGAATATTTTCCAGAAAGTTCCTGGAGCATAGGTTGCAGGCAGGTTAAGGATTTCACCGGTAGAGTAACCCGCACCGGTAACTGCAGACACTGCCCAAATCATTAAACCTACAGATAAAACACCAAGAATTGGCGCACCCCAAGATTCCATGAACTTGATAGCCTCTGTACCTTTATAAGCGATGATAACGTTTAAAGCCCAGAAAACAATGAAAGATACCCATATGCCACCGGACCAGTTTGCCCAGCCTGCACTTAATGAACTAATTACACCATTAAGTGCACCGCCACCGATCCAGCATTGAATACCAAACCAACCGGCAGCTACACCGGCACGGGCGATTGAAGCAATATGCGCACCTTGTATACCAAATGATAATCTTGCAAATACCGGATAAGGAATACCATATTTAGTACCTGCATGAGAGTTTAACTGCATTGGAATCAAAACAATCAAATTACCTAATGCAATGTTCAATATCGCTTGCCACCAGGAAAGGCCGTTAGCCATAAGACCTGAAGCCAGCATGTAGGTAGGAATACACACAGACATACCTACCCACAATGAAGCGATGTTGTAAGTACCCCAAGTTCTGCTGGATAACTTTGTTGGAGCAAGGTCATCATTGTAATATTGGGAACTTTTTAATTCGGATCTAGCCTCATCTGTAAGCTCGTATAAGCCGTTTACTTCTCGTTGAGTAATTTTTGTCATACTTGTTTACACCTCCATATAACTTACAATTATTTAAAAAATAAAGACACATATATTTTTCCGAAATCTGAATGTCTAATCCACCTCCTTGATTCATTTCGGGAAAATATCAATATAAGTAAATTGTAGCTATGTAAATATTATAATTAATTTTGCAATAATTATGCCATAGCTTTAAAAGCTTGTATTTTAAAGCTTTTATCAGAAAAGGAATGCTTTAACATGTTCATTTATACAAATAATTGATTCAAAGTTAAATCAAAAAAATAAAAACAGGTTTAAAAAAATTCTGAAAAATAAGTAAAATTAAGAGATTAAAGCGATGATTCATTAATGAATCTCATAGACCCTTAAAGGTTGAATGTATATTTTGAATAATTTAAAAGTTCTAAAATCATTGAATTTATACGGCTTGTACCAATATTAATATTGGAAATGGTATCGCATAATGGCAAAAAATAGTATAAAACGATTCTTAAATGAATCAATTTGCTTCCATATAGAAATTTTATCATTTATTTCCATAAAATAGAAGTTCAAATTGAACTTTCAAGTAAGAAAAATCAATTTGCCTAAAAATATCATATCTTATTTTTTTATTCCATAAAATAAGATGTTTAGAATTTCCTTAATATCTTCTGATGATAATGCCGGCGTATTAGTAATTTTTCCTTCTATTCTAAGTAAATATAAATGTTTTTGCTGAACATTCATCTGATAAGTATGTAATGTACCCAATATGGCTGAAGCAGCCATATTGGGATCTGTTTCTATGAATTGCCCGTCTGAAATGCCTTTTTCAATAATCTCTTTAACAATACCAAACCTTAAATCCGCTGACTTATGAAGACACATATAAACATTAGAACTGCTGAAATACTTTGGATTGACGAAAGTATCCAGAACAAGAAAAAACATCTGGCTGCTGGAGCTGACATTTTTACTTTCATACTCCATAAATTTAGTCAGCCTTTCAATTGCACAATCTATTTCAGACAAAATGTCTTGTAGATTGATATAAAATTGAAATATTTTAACCTCGAAAATTTCAAGCAATATACTTTGTTTGCTGGAAAAATATTCATAAACAGTACTTTTTCCAATATTCGCTTTCTCTGCTATATCACTTATCTTAGTATTATGATACCCATTTATAGCGAAAAGGTCTATAGCTGAGTTTAAAATAATCTCTTTTTTCTTTTGCTTTTTCAATTTTCTACCACCTTTTATTTATGCTGTAGTATGCTTTTTTCTGCTTATCTTACGTTTTACATCGTCTAGTAAAGAATACAGTACAGGTATAAGGATCAGTGTAACCAAGGTTGAAAAACTCAAACCGCCAATAACGGATACGCCCATAGGCGCTTGGATTTCGGACCCTTCACCAATCCCTAAGGCCAATGGTGTTAACCCAAGCACTGTGGTTAAGGTGGTCATAAGTATAGGACGGAGTCTTGTTTTGCCTGCGTTGATAATAGCGCTTTTTCTTTCAACTCCGGATTTACGTTGCTGGTTAATAAAATCGATGAGAACAATTGCATTGTTAACAACGATACCTGCAAGTACAATTAATCCAATAAAAGCCGGTAAAGATAAGGGTTTTCCTGTGAAAAATAATCCCAAGAAAGCACCTGTTAATGCAAAAGGCACCGACATCATGATGATAAACGGCTGCAATAGCGATTCAAATTGTGAAGCCAGAATCATGTAAACCAATAATATAGATAAGAGCAGTGCTAAAGATAAATCAGCAAAAGCTTCTTGCATGTCTTTTTGCTGCCCACCCATTTCATAAGAATATCCAAAAGGCATGGTATATTCGGACAGCTTTTCAGATATTTCTCTGGATACTGATCCTAAATCCCTTCCGTATAGTTTAGAAGAGATGGTTATGGTTCTGACTTGGTTTTCTCTTTGAATCTGAGAAGGAGAATTACCGTATTCGAATTTTGCGATCTGACCTACCGGAACGTACTGACCTGTAGGGGATTGAACCAGTATTTGTTTCATGCCTTCAATGGATTCTTGAGCAGTGCTGCTAAGAGAAATACTTATATCAATTTCATCTCCGTCTACTTTATAAGTTGTAGCGGCAGTCCCTGTGAGGGAGGATTCTAAAGTTTTTGCTAATTGATATGCTGTGATACCAAAATAAGAGGACTTTTGCCTGTCAAGGAAAACGCGGATTTCCGGATTACCTTCTTCTACGTCTGTATCTATCTCTGTTGTCCCTTCAACTGAAGCAACCATTGTTATTATGTCTTCTGATATTTCTCTTAATGTAGTCAAGTCATCGCCTTGTATTTTAATCTCAATTGGAGCAGCTCCCCCTCCGCCGGAGGACTGAGAAGATTCTGTTAATGCATATTCCGCTCCTGATAGAGTCGACAGTTCATTTCTGATTTCTGTGGCTATATCACTGGTGGTTCGCTTTCTTTCTTCTTGTTTAACCAATTCTACACGAATGGTTGAGGTGTTTTCATTGGCACCCATACTAAAAAATGAGCTTGCGCCAATAGAGACAGTATAGGTTTTTACTTCATCGATGGTTGCGATATAGCTTTCAATATCCATTATAATCTCATCCGTATCTGCTAGTGAAGTTCCATAAGGGGTTGTGATGTCAATCGTTAAGCTTCCTTCATCAGCTTGGGGGAATAGTTCACCGCCAATAACACCTAATAAGCCCAATGATACTACAAATAATACAACTGCAATGGCAATGGTTCTTTTTCTTCTTACTAAAGATTTTTCTAATAGAAACACATATTTGGAAGAAATCATATGGATGAATTTCTCCATAAAGTTTAATTTTGATTTTATGCGTGAGAACTTGCTCTTCTTAGCTTCTTCATTAATGATTTCAGGGGTTTGTCGGACCGATAAAAATTTCGAGCACAACATGGGCACAACAGTAATGGCTACACCAAAAGAAGCAAGCAGGGAAAACGTAACCGTAAAGGATAATTCTTTAAATAAGATTGCTGTAAATCCTTTTACAAATACCACAGGTAGAAATACAGCTACGGTTGTCATGGTGGAAGCAAAAATAGCCGCTGTGACTTCTTTTGATCCGTTGATGGCCGCATCCAAAGAAGGGACACCATCTTCTTGTAAACGATAAATATTTTCAAGTACTACAATAGAATTATCTACAAGCATCCCTACTCCAAGAGCCAGACCGCCTAAAGATATGATATTTAAAGTAATATCATTAAAATACATTAAAGCAAAAGTAGCGATAACGGAAACCGGTATAGCAATAGCTATAATTAATGTGGAACGCATGCTGTATAAAAATAAGAATAGCACGACTATGGCCAATAGGCCTCCAATCATGGCAGTTCTTGAAACATTAGAAACTGCTCTGTTGATAAAATCTGCTTGATTGTAACCTATTGATACTTCCAAATCAGGATATTCCTGCTGTATATCATCCAATGTGCTAAGTACTCTATCTGCTGTAGTGACGGTATTCGCAGTTGATTGCTTTGTCAAAATAACGCCAATAGAAGGAACCCCGTTTACTCTGCTTAGAGCATCTTGTTCTTTGAAACCTTCCTCGATATAAGCGATATCTGATAAAACAATAAGCTCACCTGTGGGGATCATAATAGGAATATTCTTAATTTCATCGATGGACTGAAACTCACCAATGGTTCTAACCAGCATTTCTTTAGAGCCTTTGTCTACATTTCCACTGGGAAGATTGATGTTCTCACTGGATAGAGTCGAACTGATTTGAGATAAGCTCAGTTGATATCCGGTCAGTTTTTCCTGATCGATGGTAATGGCAATTTCTTCTTCAAGACCTCCAAAAATATCTGCTGAAGCAACACCGCTAATCCTTTCCAGTTTTGAGTCTATTTCCTTATCAATGAGTGTATGTAATTCGGAAAGGGGCATTTCCGATGAAAATTGAATCTCCATAATAGGCAGCATCTGAGGGTTTATTTTAAAAACCATGGGGTCTGACGAATTATCGGGCAAATAGTCACTTAAAATAGCAACTTTTTCCCGCATTTCCAATGAAGCAAAGTTCATATCCGTTCCGTACTCGAACTCTGCTACGACCAGTGAGCTGCCTTCGCTGGAAATAGAGGTAAGGGCTTTTAAGTTCTCGACGGTAGCTAATTGTTGTTCAATAGGTTTTGTAATCAAAGTTTCAATTTCTTCAGGGGCTGTATTGGGATATTGAACGATGACCAAAGCAACGGGTACCTCCATACTTGGATATAAATCCAAAGGTATCATGGTAAAAGATACAACACCTAATAAAATAACGATCAGCATAAACATTAAGGTAGTGACAGGGCGTTTTACTGAAAATCCAGATATATTCATAATATCAACTCCTAGTCTACGACAGTAACTTGACTGCCTTCATCCAGATAATATTGTCCTTGGGTAATAATGGTGCTGCCTTCGGTAAGGCCTTCAAGTATTTCTGCATATTCGCCATTATCAATGCCTACAGTTACTTTCTTAAAATGAGCTTGATTACCGTTTAATACTGCTATTACCGTTTGACCGCCTTTGATAATCACCGAATCAGATGGAACCGCTAATACATCCTTTTTACTTTCAGAAGTAATATGGATTTCTGCAAACATGCCTGATTTGATCAATGTATCGGTATTATCAATAGAGACCTTAAGAGGATATGTTAGTGATCCCTGTGCCGGTGCAGGTGATAAAGCCGTGACGGTGCCCCCAAACTCCTCATCGGAAGCAGAAGAAACATAAACTTTTACGGAATCACCTATATGGACTTTGTTAATTAAATGTTCTGAGATACTGGTTTCTATTTCCACTGTGTCAATATTGGCAACTGCCACTGCCGGCATTGCTTGAGAAGCAATTTCACCTTCATTGATATTGACTAAGGTAACGTAACCATTGATTGGTGAAGTAATAATTGTATTGTCTAAAGCATCTTTAGCACTATTCAAACCGGCTTGAGCTTGAGTCATAGCTTGATATGTACTATTGCTTTGAAGCTGTGCCTGCTCATATTGTTGCTTGGAAACAGCGCCTTCACTAAAGAGCGTTTTGGTTCTTTCATAATTTGATTTAGCATTGTTATAAGCGTCTTTGGCTTGGTTATATGCGGCCAATGCTTGATTATAACTATTTTGAACTTGTTCTTTATCCAGTTCAAACAAAGGCGTGCCTATAGAGACTTTAGTACCAAGATCTACATGTATTTTGATAACTTCGCCTGATACCATGGGTATAATAGAGGCCTCTTCAACAGGTTCAATCCTTCCTGTAAGAGGTGTCATAACTTCTAAATCCATTTTTCCTGCTACGGTAGTTTTAACATTAATACTCTGATCTTGAGTTATGGGAGCAGGTGTATCCTTAGAACCAAACATATTAAATGCTGCTAAAGCCAGAACGATAACAACAATAGCTCCTATTATAACTTTTTTATTGATTTTTTTCTTTTTCTTATTATTTG
>JAKSCF010000556.1 GCA_022360735.1 Clostridia bacterium | reverse complement strand
ATCATTGAACAATTAATAGAACCTGAAAAAGAAAGATATGCAATCAATAATGATGAAGAAATGGCCGATGCTGATGGTGTGGTGGCTGAGTATATAGATCAATTATATAATAACGGGGCCCGCGTACTCCATGACGAGGACATAATATACAGCTTAAGCTATCAACAAAACTTAAGCGTCATGCTATATGAAGCATTATTTGAGCCAAATAGTTCTTTGGATTTAGAGGTGCAATATTTCACAAATGCAACCATTGATAGAGAGAAATCCGAAGATTTCACCAATACATTTGTATATCTTTTAAATCCTGCAAAAGGATGGGCAAAGTTTGGTGAATTGGACATTGTAATCAATATGAGTGACAGATACCCGTATATCATTGATAGCAGTATTCCATTAGAAAAAGGTGAGAATGGCGGGTATACTGCCTCCTTAAATGGATTACCTGAAGATGATTTAATATTCACCACCTACACAAAAGAGGAGATAACATTTATAGATCGAACAAAAGGACGGCTTTTTAGAAACTATTTTGGAACATTGTTATTACTGATTATAGTGGGTGTTGTGATACTAGCGGCAGTCATCTATAGTGTAAGAAGCATAATTAGAAATAATAGAAAAAGACTATAGTAAAAAATTTGAAATGTGACTTATAGCATAACATTTTGTTCTTCATTTAAGCATTCTTGTTACATTGACAAATACTGTCGAATACTATATCATAATGAGTGTTCTGATTGTGAAAAAAATATTTTACATCATGTATAATTTCGTTTATTTTGGGACGAGAGTTTCTACCTGTAAACCCTAATTTACAGACTACAGGATGTTTATTGTATATAATATACATTGGTTTGTGTATTATCATACTTTATGTGCAATAAACTCCTCATCCAAAAATGAGGAGTTTTTTTAATTCAAAAGGCCATGTTAAATTATGGAACAGTCGATAGAAGCTTGCCTCTTAAAATAAAGCAGTCAGATGAAGAATATGCATGAAAATGAGGGGATTAAAATGAAAAAGTTATTAGTATTTGTTTTAGCGGTCTCTATGATTTTTACATTAGCAGCATGTGGTGGCTCTGATAATGCTGAAGAATCATCCGGTGATGATACCGTCAAAGTTGCTCTAGCGGTTACGGGACCAGTGAATGACGGCGGTTGGTGTGCGGTTGCTTATGAAGGACTGTTAGCAGTAGAAGAAGAGTTTGGTGCAGAAGTGTCCTACACTGAAAATGTACAAGCAACGGATATGGAGGCTGTATTTACAGACTATGCAGCTCAGGGATATGACGTAGTCATCGGTCATGGCTTCCAGTTCGGTGATCCGGCTATGAGTGTTGGCAGTAAATACCCTGACACTAAATTTGTATGTATAGAGGCCACTGCTGAAGGAGAAAATGTTGCTTCATATGTTATGAAATGTAATGAAGCAGGTTACTTAATGGGTGCTCTTGCTGCAAGTATGTCGGAAGCAGGCAGTATTGGAATGATATCCGGATTAGAAGGACCTTCACTGATTAAGATAGTAGAAGCATATAAAATTGGAGCACGTGAAATAAATCCTGATATCAAAGTAGCACAAGCCTATACGGGTTCTTTTGATGATATTGCAAAAGCAAAAGAAGCGGCAATGGCAATGGTGAACGAAGGTGCTGATGTTTTAAGCCACTGTGCCAACCAAGCAGGTATGGGCGTTATCAAGGCTGCTGAAGAAAATGGTTTATTAGCCACAGGGGATTCATACGATCAAAACTTTGTTTCAGAAGATACCGTCATGTGTAGTACCGTTTATAATGTACCCATTTTAATTAAAGCGGCTGTCAATGATGTCATTAACGGTACATTTGAAGGTGGTATCCACGAGTTGGGCATGACAGAAGGTGTTGTAGATATTGCACCTTACAATGGATTTGAAGATAAAATTCCAGAAGAAGTAAAAGCAAAAATTGACGAATTAAAGGCTCAAATCATAAGCGGCGAACTAGTGGTACCAGCGGTTGTTGAAATAACAAACTAAGATATACATAGAAAACAAAGAAAGTGTTTTTTAATAAGCTTCAGTGGGTTTACTACTGAAGCTTTAGGCTTTTCCTACACGAGATACCATTTAAAAAAATCGGGAGTGATAAGTAAAATGGCTTTTTTAAAAATGGCAGGCATACATAAAGCTTTTCCGGGTGTCATTGCAAATGATAATGTTTCTTTAGAGGTGAACCAAGGAGAAATACTGGCCTTGCTAGGAGAGAATGGTGCCGGTAAAACCACATTAATGAATATTTTGTATGGGCTTTATCATGCGGATAAAGGTGATATTTATCTTGAAGGAAAAAAAGTTGCTTTTGCTTCCCCAAAGAGTGCTATAAAAGCCGGTATAGGTATGGTGCACCAGCATTTTATGCTGGTTCAGACATTGACCGTTTTGCAAAATATTATTTTAGGCTTAAAGCCAAAAGGATATCCTTTCATAGACTATAAAAAAATCTCCAAGCAAATAAAGGAAATCTCAAACAAATATGGATTGGCAGTAGATGTCAATCAAAAAATTTCGGAGCTTTCAGTTGGAGAAGAACAAAGAGTAGAGATACTAAAATCTTTATATCGAGATGCAAAAATCTTGATATTTGATGAGCCGACAGCTGTTTTAACGCCTCAAGAAACGGAAGAGTTTTTTTCAATTTTAAAACGCTTAAAACAAGAAGGGCATGCCATTATTATTATTACACACAGGATGTCGGAAATTATGCAGGTCAGTGACCGAGTCACCATTTTAAGAGATGGAAAAAATGTAGCAACACTAAAAACTAAAGCAACCAATCCCCATGAATTGTCTCTGCATATGATAGGCAGGGAACTCAATCATATTCAAAACAATGGGGTTGAAGAAAAAGACGATTTGCTACTCAGTATAAAAAGTTTAACGGTAAAAGGAAAAGCAGAAAATAGACTGAAAAATATCAATCTGGATATTCACAAGGGTGAGATAATAGGGATTGCCGGTGTAGATGGCAATGGGCAAAAAGAATTTTGTGAAGTCATTGCCGGAATAAGGAAATGCCATAGTGGAGAAGTCAAGTTTTGTGGACAATCCATTAACCAAGCAACGGTTTTAGAAAGATACAATAAAGGGATTTCATATGTTCCGGATGATCGACACAAAGATGGGTTGGTTTTAGACCTTGATGTGTCCCAAAATCTGATCATGCGTTCATATAGACGATCACCTTTTTGCAAAAATATATGGATCAATCATCAAGCCATCCATCAGATGGCAGAAGATACGGTTTCAGCCTATAAAATAAAAACGCCGAAGATTACCACAAGTGTAAAATTAATGTCGGGAGGGAATCAACAGAAAGTCATATTGGCCAGAGAATTATATGATAACCCTGAACTCATAGTAGTGTCTCAACCCACAAGAGGATTAGATATTGGTGCCACTGAAAATGTGAGAGAGCTCCTTCTCAAGATGAGAAATAATAATAAAAGCGTATTATTGGTTTCAGCAGATTTAGATGAAATATTAACACTTTCGGATCGAATTGCTGTCATGTTTGATGGAGAAATTGTGGGTGTGCTCAAAAATGATGAAAATTTAGATATGCAAGAACTAGGTGCTCTAATGGCAGGGCATGTTAAGGAAGGGGCGGCACCATGCAAGGAAAAGCAACTAGCAAAATTACAAGAAATCTCTTAAATAGTTTGGCTATTATTTTAATTGTATTATTGGTTTCAACATGCCTGATAGCTATTGCAAATGAAAGTCCATTAAAAGCTTATAAAGCATTTTGGTTTGGTATATTTGGAACGATGAACGGATTTGTTGAAATTTTTGTCAAAGCAACACCTTTAATCTTTGCAGGTCTTGGAATTGCCATAGCCTTTAAAAGCGGCTTTTTTAATATCGGTGCAGAAGGACAATTGTATATGGGTGCTATTGGTGCAACCATAATATCCATATGTCTGACGGATATTCCCGGCCCTTTAAGGCTGATGTTATCTATTATTACGGGCTTTCTATTTGGAGGGGTATGGGCGTTAATACCGGGTCTTTTAAAAGCAAAGTTTAATATATCGGAAATCATCACCACCATCATGTTCAATTACATAGCCATTAATATAACTGCTTTAGCGGTAAGAGGCGCTTTGAAAGAGGAAGGGTATCTTCCACAGACCCCGTTAATTGAAAGCTCTGCAAGATTACCTGAATTACTTTTGCCAACCAGACTGCATGCAGGATTTCTTTTGGCGTTGTTAATGGTATGGGTTATTTGGTGCCTCATGGAGAAAACAAAGATGGGCTATGAATTACAAGTAGTGGGATTAAATAAAAGAGCGGCACAGTGTACCGGCGTTTCAGTTATGAAAAATATTATAAGATCAGCATTTCTAAGTGGAGGGCTGGCAGGACTGGCCGGAATGAGTGAGGTGCTGGGCATTCAATACAGGTTGTTGGATGGTATTTCAGGAGGCTGCGGATATACTGCCATATTAGTGGCACTTTTAGGCGGCAATAACCCGATAGGCGTACTGGCTGCAGCTTTAGGATTTGCAACTTTACAAGTGGGTTCTAATACCATGCAGAGACAACTGGGCATACCGGTATCTATTGTTCTGATTATTCTTGGATTAATTGTATTATTAATACTTGCTAAAGATTTCTTTTTTAAGCAGGGCATATTTAAAAGGATAAAAAGGGGTGAAGAAAAATGCTAGAACAAATAT
>JAKSCF010000555.1 GCA_022360735.1 Clostridia bacterium | reverse complement strand
CTTGCATATCCATCTTGTTTGTTAAATTATAAGTCTAATAATATTATTAATATTATCAAGAAAAAAGATAGTATTGAGATTGATGATACCAATAATTGGATTATTGGGGGAGATTTTGATGGATATTTTGGGGGTGCTTATGCCTATATCTTAGAATCTAACTTTGACCCACAAGCCACCTACTACGTCCTATACGAAGCCCTCCAAGAAGATTACAATTGCCAAGTTCAAGAGACAAAAATTAGCTATGAAGATAATATTAGAGGAACAGTCAACGAGCTGGTGGAAATGGTAGCAAATAATGAAACCGATATAAGCTCCCTCAAATCGTATCTATTCCAACTAGAAGAACGTATTAAAGTATTAGAATAACAGAGTAATTTGGACTAGAGCGATCCGGGACGGTTCTTTTTGGATCGATTTTTGCTCAGATAAGTAAAACTAGCATTAAGATTGGAAAGAGGATTTTATTAAAAGTAATATCTTCTTTTTTTAGTATAAAAATCACAAGTTAAGTAAAATATTGAAATTTGAGAGGAGTGATGCGGATGGTTAGTAATAGATCATGTTTTTCAAGTTACTGATGGCTAACAAACGGTTGGAAGCATTGTTAGTCCTTAGATTCGTAAAGCTTAGTGTTTAGATAAAAAACTGAGTTTTACTTCAATTTTGAATACCCCCTGATTTTGATGCAGCGAAGATGCAGTGGTGGAAAGAAGAAAGAACACCTAAATGAGGCAAATAAAAAATCAGGGGGAAAAGATTTTACACATTTAACTTAAAATGAGGTGTTTAAATGATTTTTGAAAAAGGATTAGAATCAGTCCTAAAAGGTGTGGGAGGATTTGAACAAAAAGTTTTTCCTGTTAAAGCACCTCAAGGCACAGAACTACCATATATGGTTTATCGACTTATAAAAAGTAAACCTAAAAAAACACTTAAGGATGTAAAAGGATACGTAGAAGGTATCTACCAAGTGGATTGTAAAAATAATGATTTTGAATTATTGATTGATAACATGATAGATATAAAAAATCAAATGAGTCAATGTATACATCAAAACATTGGCGGCACAGGACCATATATACAAAATGTAACTTTTATCGATCGATATGAACAATTAGTAGAAAACGAAAATGAATATCATGGCATTGTACAATGTAAATTTGTCTATGATCCATATTAAAGGAGGAAATACAAATGGGAAACGCAACTTATGGAATGGGAACCGTATTTAAAATAGGAGCTTCTGCAATAGGAGAATTAACTGAAATAGAAGGCATCAGTATGTCTGCTGAAACCGTAGACATTACGACATTATCAAGTTCGAATGGATATAGGGAATTTGTCCAAGGATTAAAAGATGGTGGAGAAGTCACCATGTCCGGATTCTTCTACCCAGCCGATGCTGGACAAACAGCTCTCATAGCAGCTTTTGAAGGGGGTACTACAGATACCTATACCATTACATTCCCAACGGGAATCGGAAAAGAATGGACTTTTTCAGGCATTATAACAGCCATTACTACAGGTGTTACGATGGAAGATCCTGTGACCTTCGAATGTACCGTTAAAGTAACAGGCAAACCGAGTTTATCAACTGTAGTATAATTGAAAAATACAAGGAGGAAGGACTGTCTGAAAAGGCAGTCTTAATATTACTATGAGTCAGCAGATTACAATAAAACTAGATAAAGAAAGACATCTAAAGTATGGCATGAAAGCCTTGATGCTTATTGAAGAGTTGACAGGTAAGCCAATGTCGAAATTCAACCTAGAGGCTGTTACGATGAAGGATGTATGTATTTTGATTCATGCAGGGTTGATCCATGAAGATAATACCTTAACTTTAGATGATACAGTTCAGATCATTGAAGATTATGGATTTGGCAGATTTAATGAATTAGTTGAAAAAATGTCTAAAGCTATTAATTTATCTTTCGGAATAAAAAACGTCTAAAGGGCAGCAATAACCATACTGAATGGGATTGGGATGAAGCCTTAAAAATTGCTGCCCACATCGGCATAAAACCTTGGGAGTTTTTAGAATTTACTCCGGCTGAATTGAATTTATATGCGGAAGTGCACCAAGAAAATGAAAAAAGTGAATACAACAATCTCATGGCAGCTGCATATTTAGGCGCAGCACTGTCACGCACAAAGAGAATGCCAAAATTTGATACTATTGTCAAGCATGTTGATAAAGAAAAAAAACAAATGACTTCTGAACAAATGTATCAGAAAGTCAAACAACTGAACGTTGCATTTGGAGGGGTTCAGGAAATAGGAGATGATACATAAATGGGAAAAGAAAATTTAGAAGCAAAAAAAGCTCAAAAAAAGTTAGATAAGATTGAAAAAGTTTCAAATGATGCTGGAAAGAAATTGTCTAACTTGGGTGATACCATTTCAGGAAGTGTAGCCAGTATGCTTTCTGGCATTAGTGCAGCTTCCCATAATGCTTCCCAAAGCAATCAAAGTGGCGCAGGACAAGAAGAAAGTTCAGTTCCTGCAATACCTACTGAAGGGATCAATCAATTCAATGCATCATTAGCAGCAGCAAACGAAACTATGGCGGTATCCTTAATTCCATCTATCAATGATATGGTTAATACATCATTAATTCCTATGGCAGGGCAATTTGTGGCATTAAATCCACAAGTACAAGGTTTTGTAGATAACTTAGCCTTAGCGGCACCTTCTATTGGAGCAACCATTTCAACTTTAGGGGAGATGTCTACAACCATTAGCGG
>JAKSCF010000636.1 GCA_022360735.1 Clostridia bacterium | reverse complement strand
TTTTCTACTAGATAATTACTGCTGCTAGCTCTTGCAAGTATTCCTGCTACATATGCACCACTTGAATTAATAGTAATATCTTTAACATAACACCTTTTAATTCTAATAAAAGTACTATATGCCTGACCTACTATACCTCCACAATAATTACCACTGCTTGATAAAGTGCCACCCTCTACATAACATCCCTCAATATTTGCGTTAGAGCCACCAGATATAAATGCAGCACTAGCCTGACCTGTTACAATAGGATTTATTAGACCTATATTCTTAATTGTGTATGGCGTTGTTGGATTATATGTATATTTGCCAGAATAGCCAAATAACCCTATATATTCTGTGCCAGGTCTATTAATATACAAATTACTAATAGTATGATTATCACCATCAATATCCTTTGTATCAGCCATAGCTTCGTCACGATAACTATCATCCTCTTCAAAGTCTAAATGAGTCATCAATACATAATCACCACTTAATAAGAAGTCTCCAGTATTTTCATTTATTTTGACTAAATCTTCAACACTCCACAAACCTATATGGGTACCGTTTGTATCATCTATTACCCATGTGCCGCTATCATCTCTTACTTTTGTTCCTTGTACAGGTAAACTTATAGCCATATCAAATTCATCAGTAACTGCAGCGTTATGGCTGTCTTTTGCTGTAACGGTAAAAGATGTTTGTGACATTTTACTTCCAGTACCTGATATTACACCTGTACTTGTATTGAGCGTAAGTCCACTTGGAAGTGACGGATTTATTGAATAACTAAGTGTGTCTGCATTAGCTGTAACATCAGCGTCAGAGAAATGCTGAGATAAGTCTATATTTACAGCATTACCAATTATAAGTGAGTTGTAGTCAGGCACATCACTATCTTTCACTGGGCTACTATTAGGTACATCGTCAACTTCTACTGTTATCGTTAAATTGTCACTATCTATTGTACCGTCATTCGCTTTTACTATGATTGTTATGTCACTGTCAGCATCAGTAGTATTAGGCGTAAAGGTAATCGTACTTCCATTTAAACTAACATCGCCGTTTGCATTTTCTGATACTATACGATATGTTAATGTGTCAGAATCTACATCTGTAAAGTAACTGATTAAATCTTGATTGTAAGCAGTACTTGAAATCAACCCATCTCGTGATGCGGAAATAGCAGTACCAGTCACAACTTGGTTGGATAACATAGGCTTACTATTTGGAATTGCCCCAACTACTACGGTAACCGTCACGTTATCTGAACTATCAGTCATGCCGTCATTTACCTTCATTACAATATCAATATTAAATCCTGCATCTGCAATACTAGGTACATATTCAAGTGTTGAATTTATTATATTTACAGCTCCATCTCCAGTATTGGATACAACTATATAGTTTAAATTATCATTATCACTATCAGTAAACCATGCGCTCATATCAGCTATATATGGCTGTACCGGAGCAGTCATTTCGTCAATTGATGACGGCGTTGCATTGCCTGTTTGTGTTGTGTTAACTGGTACAGGTGCACTATTCGGCACAGAGCCAACCGTAATTGTAATCATTGCATTAGTTGTACTATCAGCTATGCCATCATTTGCTTTAACTTGTATCTCTATATTGCTGTCTCTATCTTCAAAAGAGGGTGTATATGTAAGGCTGCTGCCGTTTATTACAATGTTTGCTGCATCACTTGATGTTGTACTTGCCACAGCATATGTTAAAGTATCACTTGTATCACTATCAACAAACCAGCTATTGACATCTATTTGATAAGCAACAGCCATTGGTGTTCCGCTTCCATGGGCTGGTGTTGCTGTTCCTGTGTGGCTCTCTTTCCCAACAACAACTGTAGGTGCATGATTGGTTGGTTGAGTTGTTCCTCCACTTGATGAACCTCCAGAAGATGAGGTACCACCAGTTTTTACTGTTTTACCTGCATTTACTTTTTGTCCATCTGCGGTAACACCTGTAACATTTTCTCCAGCTGTTACTTTTGTTTTATCAGTAGTTACAGATACATCATTAGCATTAACTTTTACGTTTGTTACCTTACCACTACCAATAACACTAGTATCATCAGCACCAGAATTAATATTAACATTGTTTACTTCGCCCAAAACATTTAACTTAGACCCTTCAGCAGACAAATCTGCCCTGCCTACTTTAGTATCTTTTAAAATATTAACGTTCGTACCTTTTGCACTGACATTCAGTATGGTTATATCCCCTTCAATATCTATATCAGAATTTTCCGCAGCTTCTTTAGGCACTTCAACTCTTTCAAATCCAATGCCAGTAGTATAGCTTTCTACAAGTATTGCACCTGTTAAGAGTTTTGTTACTTTTGCTACAGTGCTGCCTTTAGCTACTATTCTTATTCTACCATCTGTTTTAGATACTTCTAAAGTTCCGTTTATCTTTGTATCATTAAAGTATACAGAATTTTCTCCTCCACCTTTAACAAATACATCACCAGTAACCGTTACGTTATCAAGATATATCTCTCCACCTGCTACACCTTGTGCGATAATCAGGTTACCATCTATAGTCATGTCCTTAAGTGTAACATCTTCTGAATTTATAATTAATATTCCATTAATATCTTCTGAGTACTCACCTTTTTCGTTTATCCATTTAGCAATCATATTATCAACTATTTTAACAACTGCTGCTCTTGTAACAGGACGATTAGGTGCAAAAGAACCGTCTGGCATTCCTGAGATATATCCTAAATCGCTAAATGCTTTTACATATCCTTTTGCCCAAGAAGCGATCATACTATCATCAACAAAAGAAGTATTTCCACTTTTTTCTTCTATTTCCATTGCTCTTGAAATCATAACTACTGCTTCTTGTCTTGTTATGCTATCCATTGGTCTAATATAACCGTCAAAGCCTTTCATTACACCTGCTCTACTATTTTTAAGTATTGCCTCTGTGTACCATGTGTCGGATAAATCTTCAAAGACATTTGTTTCTGTCTCCCCATAATCCATTAACCTATCTATTATCACTGCCATTTCTGCTCTTGTGATGTGATTATTAGGATTAAACTTTCCATTACTTCCTTTGAGTAAGCCTTTTTCTGACCACTTATCTACCTCTGTTCTTGCCCAGTGTCCTTTTATATCTGCATAGCCCTCATTTATTTCCATTGCATAAATTGGAATGCAAATCGTTAAAAACATACTAAGTATAAAAATAAATGCAAGAAACCTTTTCATATTTACCTCCTTTTAATACATTCATAATAACTCCTTAAACAAGTAATTTTTTAAAAATACTATCATTATTCTTTTAAAAAGTGTATATACCCTAAGGGTATATATTGAAAATCAGACTATACCTTTATCGATTTTAAGTATAATAATACAAGGCGTTCACCTAAAAATTGTTTCCGAAAGATTAGGGCATACTTCTGTTAACATAACACTAGATACATATTCGCAAGTCATACCTGA
>JAKSCF010000407.1 GCA_022360735.1 Clostridia bacterium | reverse complement strand
GGCGTGAGTGGATATAAGGATGTTTTTGTTTGGATTACCTTTTAAATAAAATATGAGAAAGGTGATTTAAATGAAGCATATGTTAGAGAAGCTGTATTATGGTGAACTTTATAGTAATGAAGATGTTTTGCCAAGAGGGAAAGAAGTTTTTAAAGTATTTTGCGGAAATATTGCAAAAATGAATAGTATATTTGACTTTAGAGCATAATGCAAGTATAATAGAAGATGTGATTTTGAATAAAAATTGCAAAATGGAGGGATTGGTATGCTAGTAGAATTTAAAACTAAGAATTACAAATCATTTGCAGATGAAGCTATTTTTTCTTTATCAGCAGCACCTAAGCAAAAGGGTTTAGATTACAGCATATATGAAAAAAAAATAAAAGATAAAAAAATAAAAACTTTATGTTCATCAATTATATACGGTCCAAATGCAGCAGGAAAAACTAATATAATTGGTGCGATGGACACTTTTAGATCTATTATTTTGAGGGGGAATATTAAAAATGCAGAAGAGGGTTCTTCTCCAAATGCAGCAGCACACTTATTAGAATTGATACCAAATAATACCGTTGAAGGTTCAGAGCCTGTATTATTTTCTATTGATTTTATGGAAAAGGATATGCTTATACATTATGCTGTTAGTTTAGATCTAGGTAGTTTTTTAGATGACGATTGTCCCAGAAAAATTTTAAAAGAAGAACTTTTCGTAAATGATGAAAAGGTGTTTGCAAGAGACGAGACTTTATCTTTTGGTGATTTCAAAGTGATAGAAGACTATTTAACGGATATTACGCATCAAAACGAGGAAAGCCTCATGAAAATTTCGATAAATAGTTTGAATGATGAAGAACTCTTTTTAATGAATGGATTTAAATTAATTTTTAGCCAGGATTTTGTGAAGCTTATTAATGAGTGGTTTGATAATAAATTCATGGTTGTTTATAGAGCAGATTCAATGCAACTTATTAAACGTTTTGTTGATCCACAAAAGCAAACAGTTTATGTAGAAAGAACTACAAACAATGCTGCAAAGTTATTTGGGATTAATTCTAATGACTTGGGATATATTGTTAGTGAAGATGATTCTGATATAAGATTATGTTCTATTTTTAATAATATAAAAGACAAAAAAAGTGCTGCTATGACTGCAGAAATTTTTGAGTCGTATGGAACTATACGTTTTATTAATATATTTCCATTAGTAATAAGAGCTATATTAACGGGAGGTACCTTGATAGTTGATGAATTTGATGCATCAATTCATCCTATGGCATTAATGAGTATTGTTAATATATTTCATAATGATGATATTAATAAACATCAAGCTCAATTAATTTTCAACACGCATAATCCTATATTTCTAAATTCTAATCTTTTCAGAAGAGATGAGATTAAATTTGTTGAAAGAGACGAAGAGTCTCAAAATAGTGTGCTATACTCACTGTCAGATTTTGGAACTAAAGGAGATAAAGGGGTGCGTAAACATGATGATTATATGAAACATTATTTTGTTGGACAATATGGAGCTATTAAAGATATTGATTTTACACCGATATTTGAGGAACTCATTTCCGATGAAAGAGAGGTGTAATAATGGCTAAAATGAAAAAAACTAAAAAATTTTATTTTAGTGTAGAAGGAGAAACTGAAAACTGGTATCTAAAGTGGTTGCAAGATAAGATAAATGAAGCACCAAAAGCTACCTTTAAAGTTTCTCTTGATTGTCCAGTTCAAAAAAATCCGTTAAAAAGAGCTAAATCAATTACTATAACCGGAAAAACATATATATATCATATTTCTGATTATGAGAGTAATGATTCAATTCATATCAAAAAATTCAAAGAAACTATGGATAATATGAAAAAAGCTGAGGATTTGGGTAAGCAAATAACTTATAAATTTGGTTATACAAATTTTACTTTTGATTTATGGATTATTTTACATAAAGCAGATTGCCATGGTTCAAAAGTGCATAGAAAGCATTATATTATGTCTATAAATCGTGCTTACGATGAAAATTTTGAGGATATGGATGACTATAAACATGAAAGAATTTTTAAACGCATTTTAAATAAGTTATCATTAGATGATGTGATAGCCGCCATTAATCGTTCAAAAGTAATTATGCAACGTAACAAAGACAATGGATATGTATTACAACAGTATAAAGGATATAAGTACTATAAGGAGAATCCATCGTTAAGCATTTGGGAAGTCATTGAAAAAATACTGCAAGAGTGCAATTTAATTTAGGTAATGTCAGAAAATCATGTATTTTATACCAATTATAATTGTGATAAAATAAAACTGAGGACATAGCACGAATCCTCAAAAAAATATCCTCCTCACAGCCGAGCGACGCAAGTGCAGGCAGTGGACAATAACTATAGATAATAAACATTAAAGTTAGAAATATAATCGTACTCCAGCAACAGGTATTCCGAATCTAAGAGCTTGTATTGCTTGGTTTAAGGTAAGGGTACACACCTTACCGGAAGTTGGAAGTCTGAAATCGGAAGTCAGATAGTAATGCATTGAACCCTTTTCTGTCGGTTCACATTCCGACCTCCGCTCTCTGATATCCGACCTCCGGTTCATACGATTATATTTCTAGTTCTAGTATTTTATCTATATATCCGAAAATCTATTTACAATATAATGCCGGGCAGCGT
>JAKSCF010000550.1 GCA_022360735.1 Clostridia bacterium | reverse complement strand
CGGCGGCAAGGTGACGGTCAGCGGCCCCGACGGCGAGGAGACCGTCTCGGCCAAGCACATCGTCATCGCCACCGGTTCCGACCACGTCGACCTGCCGGGCATCGAGGTGGACGAGAAGCGCATCGTCTCTTCCACCGGCGCCTTGGAGCTGACCTCCGTGCCCAAGCACCTGGTGGTGGTGGGCGGCGGCTACATCGGCCTCGAGATGGGCTCGGTCTGGCAGCGCCTGGGGTCCAAGGTCACGGTGGTGGAGTTCCTCGATCGCATCGTGCCGACCATGGATGGCGAGATCGGCAAGACCTTCATGCGCATCTTGAAAAAGCAGGGCATGGCGTTCCGCCTCTCGACCAAGGTGACCGGCGCCAAGACGACGGCCAAGGGGGTGACGCTGACGGTGGAGCCCGCCAAGGGCGGCGAGGCGGAGGAGATCGCCTGCGACGTCATGCTGGTCGCCATCGGCCGCAAGCCGCTCACCGAAGGCCTGGGCTTGGCCGAGGCCGGCGTGGCGTTGGACGACAAGGGCCGCATCGAGACGGACGACCGCTTCCGCACCAACGTCGTCGGGGTCTATGCCATCGGCGACGTCATCAAGGGGCCCATGCTGGCCCACAAGGCGGAGGAAGAGGGGGTTGCTGTCGCCGAGATCCTGGCGGGGCAGGCCGGCCACGTGAACTACGGCACCGTGCCGGGCATCGTCTACACTTGGCCGGAGGTGGCCAGCGTCGGCCCCACCGAGGAGGAGCTCAAGGCCGCCGGCACCAAGTACAAGATCGGCAAGTTCCCCTTCACCGCCAACGGCCGCGCCCGCGCCGCCAACATGACCGAGGGCTTCGTCAAGCTGCTCTCCGACGCCGCGACCGACCGCATCCTGGCCTGCCACATCATCGGGCCGGACGCCGGCACGCTCATCCACGAGGTGGTGGTGGCCATGGAGTTCGGCGGCTCGGCCGAGGACCTGGCCCGCGCCTTCCACGGCCACCCGACCCTGAACGAGGCGGTCAAGGAAGCCGCCCTCGCCGCCGAAGGCCGGCCGATACACATGTGATTGGGCGCCTTCGGCGCTGCGCGGGCTGAAGCTGCTCCCCCATGTCATGCTTGGGCGAGGCACATGGGGCCGTTAGGCCTAGGGCCGAGTTCCGAGCATCCACTCATCGGCCCGCGCTTGGCCTATCCATGGATCCCGGATGTCGCCTCGTGCGAGGCTCCTCCGGGATGACGAGAGAAGCGCTGAGCTGTTGCCACACCACTTAACGTCACCCCGGCCTTGAGCCGGGGTCCATCTCGAAGCAGGCTCTGACGTCACCTGCAGCTGTTCAGCCCACCGCCATCCGGCAGGCGACGACGCCTTCGCTGCGGGCACGGGCGGCGGGGGAGGCGAGGCAGCTCGCCAGCGCTTCGTAGCCTGGCGCGCCGGGGTAGGGCGCCACGACGTGCGGCGGGCAGTGGTTCGCCGGGCAAAAGAGGATGGCCTCGTCGCCGCCGACCGCGGCCAGGTCGAGGATCGCGTTTGAGCGGGTCATGAGAAAGAGCGGCCGCGCGGTCTGCCTGCGCCGACGAAGCTGAGCGATGAGCGCCCGCTGACTGGCCGCATCGAGGCCCTGCTCGATCAGGTCGACCACTAGCGCGTCGTGGTCTTCGGCTTCGAGGCCGGCGACCAGAGCGGTCAGCGCTCTTGAGGGCGTCGCGCCGTCCTCGGTCAGTCGGGCCAGAGTCCGCTCGACCCGCGCCGCCAGCTGTGGGTCGGCGGCGAGCCGTGCCTCGATGCCATCTTCGCGCTCCAGGCCGAGGAAGGCCGCGTTCGGCAAATGCTCGGCCAGGCATTGCG
>JAKSCF010000519.1 GCA_022360735.1 Clostridia bacterium | reverse complement strand
CTCGAAGAATTGATAGCATATGGATTTAATAAATTTATTGTTTGTGGTGGTGCAGGTGTTTTACAGGAAGATATCACAGTTGGGCACCTAATTATTCCAATTTCAGCAGTTTGGGACGAAGGAGTATCATATCATTATCTTCCACCTTCTAGAGAAGTTGAATGTAGCAGGGAAGTAATAAAAATTATTGAGGATGATTTTATAAAACATGATATAAATTAGGGTCTACTGAATAACCTTAAAAGCCTTTTATATCAGGACTTTTAGCCGTATATATGGTATAATAAGTGTAAGGGAAACTAAATATTTCATTAAAAAACCGTGCACTTGGAGGTCGCTAGATATGTATAAAAAACAAGAACATCAAATGTTACTTCCCCATGATTTTTTTTTACCCTTTGGTGGACAATTGAACCCAGATAATCGTTGGGTAAAGATGGCAGCTATGATTCCATGGTGGAAGGTTGAAGAAAAATATGCGAAGAAATTCAAAAGTAAAACAGGTAAAGTAGCATTATCGGTTCGAGTGGCTCTAGGTGCATTAATTATTCAGAATAAATGCAATTACTCTGATCAAGAAACAGTTAATCAAATCACAGAAAATCCTTATCTGCAGTACTTTATAGGCTTATCGGAATTTCAGTTTGAAGCTCCATTTCATTCTTCATCTATGACCCATTTTCGTAAACGATTAGGTAAAAATATTATTAATGAAGTAAATGAGATGATTGCCCTTGAAGCTACTGCTTCCCATGAAGAAGATGAAGAAGATAATGATGATTCAACCCCTAATAAAGAGAACAGTGACAAGAAAGCTGAAACAGCTGAAACACCAAAGAATAAAGGTAAACTCTTGCTTGACGCAACATGTACCCCTGCAGATATTCATTATCCAACAGATCTTGGATTATTAAATAAAGCACGAGAAGATTTAGAATCAATGATTGATACACTCCATGTAGCAGATGTTGGGAAACGTAAGAAGCCAAGAACCTATCGTGAAAAGGCAAGAAAACAGTATTTATCAGTGGTAAAACAGAGGAGACCCCGAAAGAAGAAGATCCGCAAAGCGATAAAACAGCAGTTACAATATGTTAGACGAGACTTAGGGATAGTTAAAGATCAAATAGCACGTCATGGTGAGAACGAATTGAGTAAAAAGCAACTAGAGAAACTAGAAACCATAGAAAAACTTTATATACAACAACGAACCATGTACCGTACAAAGCAACACCAGGTAGATAATCGAATTGTTAGTATTGATCAACCTCATGTACGCCCAATAGTTAGAGGAAAAGCTCAAGCGAATGTGGAGTTTGGAGCAAAACTATCTATTAGTGTAGTGAATGGATATGCATTCATGGAAACATTAGGATGGGAAAATTATAATGAGGGAAAAACACTAATTGAATCGGTGGAACGTTATAAAAATAGATTTGGATATTACCCGAAAGCGGTGTTAGTGGATAAAATCTATCGTAATCGAGAAAATCTAAAATATTGTAAAGAAAAAGGGATCCGAATGAGCGGTCCCCGTTTAGGACGACCTAAGAAGTGTGAGGAGTACAAACAAAAACAAATTGCATATCGGGATGCGTGTGAACGAAATGCAATAGAAGGTAAATTTGGAGAGGGCAAGCGAGTGAATGGACTTGGTCTTATTCAAGCGCGCCTAAAAGAGACAAGTGAAACAGTTATTGCTCTTCAACTCTTGGTAATGAACTTACAAAAGAGGTTACGGTCTCTTTTTGCTCAAATATTTCTAGTTATTTTTAGAGAGAAAATGAATCTACTGAACATGCTATTCTTGAAATCTCAGCCTATTCAGTAGACCCTAAATTATGTAAAAGCTAAAACATGGACAACAGATTCATTTTACAGAGAGACTAAAGAGAAGGTTGCCTTACGAAAATCTGAAGGCTGTGTAACTGTTGAAATGGAAGCTGCCGCTTTCTTTGCTGTTTCAAAGTTTAGAAATGTAAAATTGGGACAGATATTATATGGGGGCGATGATTTAAGTGGTGTGGAATGGGATAAAAGGAGTTGGCAGAGTAGAAAAAATATAAGAAATAATTTAGTCCAAATATCACTAAGAATCTGCAGTAAATTATGATAAGATTATTTCATTAGCGAGGTGGGGGAAGAAATATGCCTTTTACGATGACACATTTGTATATCGCTTATAACATAATAAAAAAGGTACCACATTTAAAGAAACCTAATGATTTTATGCTAGGAGCTATTGCACCAGATTCAGTACACTTTCGAATTAATTATGAAAGTGATATGAAGTTTAACAGTCATCTCTGTGTTGGTAATGAAAAATGGGGTAGAGTGACAAATAATGATGAGTGGAGAGAAAATGTACTATTCTTTTTGCAGGAGAATAAACATTCACAAAATGTAGACTTTATTTATGGATATTGTTCTCACATATTAGCGGATATTCAAAATAACATGAAAGTATGGATGCCATTTAGGAAAAAAATTAAAGACAAAATGGAAAAAGGGATTGGTAGTATGTATCATCAAGAATCTTATGCTATTGATTATAAATTATACTTACATCCCCTCCGGAAAGTAATCTGGAAAATGTTAGAGAACTCTAATGCATTTGATATATCAAACATTGTGAAAGAGGTAGAAATCAATCAGATGAAGCAATCCATACTACAGGAGCAATTTGAAAATAGAGAGTCTGTTGATATATCTACAAATCAATATGTTACACTTTCTAATATACAAAAGTTTATTAAAGAGGAGTCTGAATACATAAGAAATATTTTATATGGTGGAGACTAAAGAACAGGTTGGGGCCTCATAACAGTAATGAAGGTATAAGGTTTGAAACTTTATTTTATATATGACATACAGTTGTCAGATTAATTATTATATAATGAGGTAAAACAATGGAGGCATATTAAATGATTGAACTGCTTAAACAAGAAATATCAAGCCAAGGTGATAAGTTTCGAATCATTTCCATTGAACGACTGAAGGACTTAAAAAATGATATTGAAGAATTTAAAAATAATGAAGATTTAAATGGATTTCAAAAATACATTACAAATAACATTTATCAGTTTAAGCTACCAGCTACTGATTTTGATATACATTCTATTATAATAATTGCATCACCTACTCCGTCATATGCTAAAGTAATTTTTAGTTGGAAAGGTGAAAAAATCCCATCGATCAGTCTTGCTCGTTCTTATATTGGTAAAAAAAACGCACCTACTGCTACTAAACAATATCTGACTAAATTCTTGAAACCATTAGGATATCACATTAAAAGTGCAAAAAGATTACCTCTAAAGCGTCTGGCAGTGAGAAGCGGTTTAGCGAAATATGGACGAAATAATATTTGTTATGTTGATGGAATGGGCAGTTTTTTAACTCTTGTAGCATATCTAACAGATATACCTTGTGTTGATGACAATTGGTCTGAGATCCGACAAATGGATAATTGTAGCGATTGTACTGTTTGCTTAAAGAATTGTCCTACGGGTGCAATTACAAAAGATAGCTTTTTGATCAATAATCAACGGTGCTTATCATATTTTAACGAAGCTCCAGGAGATTTCCCAGAATGGCTACCTAAATCTGTACATCATTGTCTTTATGATTGTTTGATGTGTCAAAATATTTGTCCTAAAAACAAAGATTATATAGATAATGTTATCGGTCCAATTGAATTTGATGAAGCAGAAACAGATTTGCTTCTATCAGAAAAAGCAATTAAAGAATTCCCTAATATTTTGAAAAAAAAAGTAAGATTTTTAG
>JAKSCF010000380.1 GCA_022360735.1 Clostridia bacterium | reverse complement strand
GGAGTACGAACAGGCCAGTTATTCCGCCAGTGAATTACTGCTGGACAAGGATTTTTCCGAGATGTCGGAAATCGAGCTGGAGAATGCCAGGCAGATCCTGGCGGAACTGCTGTCCATCATTGCCAATTTCCGCAGCCGGCGCTTCACCCGCAGCCACCAGCGTGTTGACCTGGACCTGCGTTCTACCATCAAGGACAGCATGCACTACAACCTGGATCTCATCCGGCTGGCCTGGAAAAAACAGAAAATAAAGAAAAACCGCCTGATACTGCTGTGCGATGTCAGCGGTTCTATGGAGTCCTACAGCCGCTTCCTGATCCAGTTCATTGCCGGTCTCAAGCACCAGCTCAGTAATGTCGCTGTCGCCGTGTTTTCCACGCGCCTGACCGATGTCACCGACCAACTTCACAGCAAGGACCTGCTGGTTAACCTTCAACAGATCGCCGCCAGTGTGCATGACTGGTCGGGGGGCACCCAGATTGGCAAATGCTTCCAGGAATTCAACCAGGTCTATGCAAAAAAAATCTCAACATCCCGAACCATCGTCATGGTGCTGAGCGATGGCTGGGACCGGGGTGATGCCAGGTTGATGCACGATGAAATTGCCCTGATGCGACAGCGCATCGACAGCCTCATATGGCTTAACCCCTTGCTGGGCAGAGAGAACTACCAGCCACTTTGCAAGGGCATACGCACCGCCCTACCCTACATCGATCATTTCCTGCCAGCTCATAACCTCCATGTTTTCCCCGTGTTTCTTTGATATGTACGCCAGCTAACTCTAGGTCTTCTTTATATCTGGATACGGCTCTTAAACTTACCTCCAGCTCTTGTGCCAGTTCTTGCCTAGAAACTTTTCCTCTGCTTCTAAGTAATGCCAACATATATAACGCATTGTTTACTTTCCCAAATGCACCACCCCTATGATATTTAGTAAGATATTGTCATATCTCAATATTATTATACCAATATTTTCTATATTTTTCTATTATTCGACTGCGTTAGTTGTTTTCTAATCCGTTACTAGGCAAGCATTATAAACTATTTACAAATTAAAGCAGATAGTTTATACTTTTACTAATTACAATAGTTACAAATCCTATATAACAATTTGTATAGGATTGTTCATTAACCTCATAAAAAATGAGATTAAATTGTTTAGATTAAACTTGACTAATATTTCTAGTTTAAATTTGATCATGTGTTATTCCCCCTTTTAATTTTTTGCCTTTATACTTTAATAGGCCAAACTTTATAATTTAATTTTATGATTTAAGGATATATTTGTCAATAATAATTACAAATATTTTTGTATAATACATCCATATTGGAATGTAAATTTATATTTTAATAGGCAAATATTTTTAAATTTATCCAAATTGGAAAACAAACTGAAAAAGCATGGCAATAAATTGCCGTGCTTTTTCAATAGTATAGTTTTTCTATTTTTCTATTATTTAAGTTTTCAAATTAAATGATAATGTCATAAGCGGAACGCCACGGTGGAACGTTCACTTCACAGTGACTAAAAAATTGTTACTTAATAGTAAAATAAAAAAGTACTAGCCTATCTAGTACTTTTTTTGGGGAGAAGGTAAAATATGAACCCAGGGGTAACCATGGGTATATCTGTTGCCATGACCTAATTCATGGCTCTATTGTGATGACGGGTGACCACGGAGAGTCACTCCTACTTTTCGATTACTTTTAATCATTATCGCCTTTCAGTTTCTCATAAGCACCTTCTTCAGTTAAAATTGAACTTGTTTTTTTATTCATTTTTATGAACATGATGATGAAGAATACTGTAATCAGTAGTATGGCTAAGCTGGGTATGTCTGTAACAAATATGGACAGATTTCCATCGGATAAAACCATTGATCTTGTAAAATTCGCTTCTGCAATTGGGCCCAAGATTAATCCAAGCATCAAGGGTATCACAGAAAAATCCAGTTTGGATAAGATATAGCTGAATATTGCAAGAGGGACAATTACGATCATCTCGCCAATATTTCCGCTGTTTGCAAATGCTCCGGCAAAGCAGAATACCATAATCATAGGGCCTAACAGCTTATACGGTATTTTTATTACGTTTGCGATTTGTCTGGTTAAGTATTTTCCTAATATCAACAATAATATATTACATATGATTAGACCGATAATGATTGAGTAGGTTGTTACCGCCTGTTTTGTGAACAATGAAGGCCCCGGAACCAAGCCATGCAGAATAAAAGCGCCCAGTAAAACGGCTGTAACGCCATCTCCCGGAATTCCTAATGTTAATAAAGGTATCATAGCAGAGCCTACAACAGCATTATTACTTGATTCTGCTGCTGCAATGCCTTCAACAGCACCTTTTCCAAATTCCTGAGGATTTTTAGAACATCTTTTGGCCTCATTATAACTGACAAACTGAGCTACGCCTCCGCCTGCTCCGGGCATTGCTCCGATAAAAGAAGATATAATAGAAGACTTAATGATTGTGGGAATGCTTTTTTTCATTTCCTTCATTGACAGCTTATCGTCTTTTCCTTTTATGGATAGATTGTTGGATTTATTAATGTTTTCATTGGCTTTAGATGTCTCTTCAACGGATTTAATGATGATCTGGGCAAGTGCTATAAAACCGATTAAAGCGGGAAGCAATGCGATACCTCCGTAAAGAAAAGTACTTCCAAATGAAAATCTTACAGTTCCTGTAAAGGCGTCCAGTCCCATTGTTGAAACAAAGATTCCAAGTGCACCGGAAATAAGGCCTTTTATAATGTTATCGCCGCTTACTCCGGCAATAATGGAAAGTCCAAAGATAGCTAGTGAAAAATACGCAGGAGATCTTAGACTAAGGGCTACTTTGGCAACGGGTGGTGCTGCAAATAAAAGTATAAGGGCACTTATAAGTCCTCCTATTACAGAAGCATAAAGGGACATGGTCAATGCTTTTTTTGCCTTCCCTTTCTTTGCAAGCGGATAGCCGTCCAGTGTTGTTGCCAACGCCGAATTTGTTCCTGGGGTATTAATAAGTATTGCACTTATTGACCCGCCGTAGCATCCTCCTACATATAGTGCCAAAAGACTAATTATGGCGGTTGTAGGATTGAGTCCGTATGTTAGAGGTAAAAACAAGATGACGCCTAAAACCACCGTAAGCCCGGGAATACATCCCATAATGATGCCGATCAACACACCGGAAATCGCAAGTAATAAATTTTGAATCGTAAAAAGTTCAACCGCTATTTGACCAGACAACTCTACCATAATGCTCCTCCTATTTCAGGCAAACCAATCTTAAACACCTTTACAAACACAAAGTACACACCTACACCTATTGAAATCAAAATCATATAATTGGATATTTTTCTGACTCTGTAATAAAACAGCATTAATGCAACCGAAACAACTGTTCCAATCAAAAAACCTACCAAATATACTAAAAAAGCATATACGCCCATAATCAAAGAAACG
>JAKSCF010000610.1 GCA_022360735.1 Clostridia bacterium | reverse complement strand
TAACAGGACTATTTTCTGAGATGGCTTATCTGAATGCCGCTATTGAGTTAGACAACTATGATGTTCTTAAGGCAGCGGTAGAAAATGCATTAATCTCTACAGATGAGGAAAAAAGAATACAGTTATTTGAAAAAGCCTTGGGAATTGTACATGAAGAGTGTGTGTTTATTCCTTTGTCATATTCAAGCCCTATTATAACGGCTAAAAAAGAACTAAAAGGTATAACGTTCAATCAAACGCACCTTGAATTTCCATTAAACAAATTTTACTATTAGTGTGACGATAGCAAAGAGGTGAGAGGATGCATGCATATATTTTGAAAAGAATTCTATTTTTCGTGCCATTGTTTTTCGTCGTATCGTTCTTTGCTTTTTTATTGATTAATGCATCTGCAAAAGAACCAGCTGTTATTGTATTGGAAGCTCAAGGGGTTCCCGCTATTACAGAAGACCTAATAGAAGAGACCAATATTAAATATGGGTTTGATAGACCTTTTATATCACGTTATGCAGATTGGTTGAACAAAGCTTTACGATTTGAGTTCGGCAAATCATTTGTGACCAATAAAGATGTCAGTAAGGACATATCAACAGCTTTTTTATACACATTGCAATTGTCTTTGATAACAGCGGTCATTACCATAACCATTTCCATATTCCTTGGCGTGCTTTGTGCATTATGGGAGGGCAGAAGATTAGATAGGCTTATGAGAATTGTCATGTTTGTCCTACTGGCAACCCCCTCATACTTGGTAGGGAGTATATTGGCTTGGGTGTTTGGAGTCAAGATGCGGTGGCTTCCAACAAGTGGTGCAGAATCATTAAAGTCACTTGTTCTTCCTACCATTGTTATGTCCATTGGTTATTGTGGTTTCTACTTTAGGTTAATTCGAAATGCGATGTTGGAAAATGTCAATGAAGAGTATGTGAATTTTTATAGATCAAGTGGTGTTTCAGAAAAAAGAATAACAATGCATATTTTAAGGAATTCCTTACAGACGGCTATTGTGGTCTTTTCAATGGCGATACCTGGTATGCTGGTTGGTACAGTTGTGATAGAAAATATTTTTGCTTGGCCAGGCATTGGCAGGTTATGTTTAAATGCAGTTTTAAGTAGAGACATTCCTGTTATTCAAGCCTATGTGTTATTGATAGCTGTCTTTTATTGTAGCTTCAATATTCTAGCGGATATCATTAATGTTGTTGTGAATCCAAGATTACGGAAGGATTAAAGTGATATGATTGAAAAATTAAAGAAAGATCCTATAGCAGTGGTATCCATTTTGGTCATTTCAATTATTGTATTATTGGGTTTTTTTGCGCCTCAATTAGCACCCAATGATCCAGATGAAATCAACATGGCACTTAAGTTTAGTAAAGCAAGCCTTGCTTATCCTTTTGGCAATGATTATCTTGGCCGATGTGTGTTTTCAAGAATATTATATGGTATTCAACCAAGTGTATTGTTGGTTATAGGCACAATGTTAGCCATTAATGGCATCGGATTAATCGTTGGACTCTTGGCAGGCTATTTTAAAGGGTGGATTGATGAGATATTGATGCGGGTGTGTGATATTATACTGTCTTTTCCTCCTGATGCAATGGTACTGGCCAGTATCGGAATATTTGGCATCGGATTGAAAAATATTTTGCTGACAATGATATTTTTACGTTGGCCTTGGTATGCACGGGTCTTCCGAATCGCAATTATGAAATATACTGATAAGAATTATATACGCTTTGCACAAGCAACAGGTGACTCTACAATTAAAATCGTTTTCAAACATGTAATTCCCTCAGTCATTCCAGAAATTATGGTCATTGCCAGCAGCAATATAAGCTTGTTGATCTTATCTGTTTCGGGATTCTCTTTTTTAGGGGTAGGGATAGAAGCACCAAAAGCTGAATGGGGAATGATGTTGAGTGAAGCCCGCTCTGTAATCATCTCTCATCCAAAACAACTATTGGCACCAGGTGTGTTTATTGTGGTGGTGTGTGTTGCCTTCTCATTTTTAGGCGATGCATTACGGGATGCTATGGATGCAAAGCATATTCAGTATAATTTAAGAAGAAAAGATTTTAGTCATTAGAATTGGGGCGTGAATATGAACTTATTACAAATAGAAGGGCTAAAGATTTGGGATAGTAGAAACGAAGATAAAATTGTTAAAAGTGTCTCTTTTGATGTTAAAGAGCATAGCTGTGTAGCGATTGTAGGCGAAAGCGGGAGTGGCAAATCCATGACCGCTAAAGCCATTAATAAACTTCATAAACCTTGGATAAAATTCGATGGCGCCATTAAGTATAAAGGCAAAGATCTGTTGAATGAGCCTTTGAGTTATATCAAAAATATTAGAGGCAGTGAGAGCTTTATGATCTTTCAAAACGGTATGAGTGCCTTTGATCCATCAGTATCCATCGGTACAACTCTTTATGAAATTTTAAATGAAAACTTAAAAATAGAAAAAGATGCAGCAGAGAACTTAATTATAAGTGTCATGGAGAAGGTGTTGCTAAAAAATCCTAAGGATTTACTAAAGAAATATCCACACCAATTGTCAGGCGGTATGCTTCAGCGTTTTATGATTGCCTTGGCTATAGCTTTACGACCGAGAGTCATCATAGCTGATGAACCAACAACTGCACTGGATTGTATTACGGAATATGAGATTGTAAAGGAACTGATTCATATTAGAAAGCTATACGATGTTACAATGATTTTTATCTCTCATGATCTGGGGATTGTGAAAAAGTTAGCAGATTACGTGGTCTTTTTAAAAGATGGAAAAGTTGTGGAACAAGGTGTTACCGAGACCGTATTTCACCAGCCTGAGAGCGATTATGCCAAGACGTTGATTTCAACCTATCAAATACTCGGTGACAACTATAAAAAGTTAATGAAGAGGATGACTGAAAATGCTTGATGTGATGAATATTAACAAATCATATAAGAAAGCAGGACTATTTTCAAAGAAACACCAACAAGTTTTGCGCAATGTAACCTTTTCTATGAAATCATCTGATTGTCTGGCAATTATTGGCGAAAGCGGCAGTGGAAAATCAACACTGGCTCGATTAATACTAGGCATTGACCAGCCATCCAGTGGAAAAATTTTTTTAAATGGGAAAAATGTTCGGTTTGCTACAAACAAGTTGGGCAAAATTAGTGCCGTTTTTCAAGATTATACCTCATCTATAAATCCTAATATGACGGTTGGTCAGGCCATAAAAGAACCAATGGACGTTATTGGAAAGTATCACGACACATCCATTGTAGAGAATTTATTACAACAGGTCGGCTTACACAGAGGCTATTTGGGAAGGTTGCCCCATGAGCTTTCTGGTGGTGAGGTTCAGCGGGTGTGTATTGCCAGAGCAATTTCAACGGAGCCCCAGTTGTTAATATTGGATGAAGCCGTGTCTTCATTAGATGTGTCCATTCAATTGCAAATATTGGATTTGCTTAAAAATATAAGGAAAAAACACAATATGAGTTATTTGTTTATTACCCATGATATTCAAGCAGCCGCTTATATTTGCGACGAATTAATCATATTTAACGATGGCCGTATTATTGAACAGTTACCGGTTGCTGACATTAGTAATGCAAAAGAAAAAAAAAAAAAAAAATTGCTGAATTCGGTTATAACCATTTAGCCGTGATGAAACAACATTTGCCTAATCAATAAAATATGAGGCAATTACATGTACAATGAAGATTTTTAAATGCGCTTAATAATTTAGTAACCTGTTTAGCAGACGTATAACTTAAGGAAGATTTAAGCGCAAGCTATTCTAAACAATAATCTAGCAAGCAGTATTAAATGGGGGTGTGTTGTTGAAAACTTTAAGGAATATGTTTTTAGTGGAAAAGATGGTTGATAATCAAATAAAACAGGGAAAAATACCTAAGTCATCGGCAGTCTATAAAGACTATTGGAATGTGGCTTTACCAGCAGCGCTGGAAGGTGTATTTTTAAATATAATGCTTTTAGCAGACTTAGCCATGGTTGGACGATTGGGCATAGCCCAAGTTGCCGCTGTTGGTGTGTGTAGTCAACCGAGAATGATATTTCAAATGTTGGGGGGCGCTATTGCTGTTGCTGTAACTGCTGTGGTGGCGAGAAGAAAGGGCGAAGGAGACATCGACGGTATGAATAGCTGTATTAAACAAGCCTTGCTATTTGTAACCATGATTTATACAGTATTACTGGGTGTGTCCTTATTATTTGCAAATGAAATCGCTTGGGTTTGTGGTGCAAACGAAGAGTATATAAATTATGCAGTGATTTATTTGCGCTATATATTGGTGTCGAGTTTCTTTAGAGTATTATTTGCACCGTTGATGTCGGCACAAATTGGTGTAGGCAATACGAAATTGGTTATGTATTCTAATTTAACTGGCAACATAATCAATGTAGTATTGAACTATGTGTTGATATTTGGTAAATTCGGATTTCCTAGAATGGAGATGGCAGGCGCAGGTTTAGCAACGGTCATCGGTAATGTGGTCATTTTTTTATTGTTGCTAAAATCAGTTATTCGTGGCAAAAATGGCATCAATATTTTAAAGGGCAGTTGGAAATTTAAAAAAGGTGTCATGAAACCACTATTAAATATTGGAAGCAGTTCCTTGATGGAACACAGCTGGGAAAGACTTGGTCTGTTCATCTTTGCCAGACTCATTGCTGAACTTGGCACAGTTGCCATGGGGATACACCATTTTTGTATTCTTATTTGGGATCTGTACTATTACTTTGGCATGGGCATGGGCACAGCAAGTGCATCCTTCTCCGGTAGGAAGATAGGTGAAGGACGTAAAGATCTGGCCATTATTTACACAAAGGTGGCCCAGCGTTCAGGATTGATTATTTCTATGATTGCCAGTGTCATATTTATATGGGTGCGTGAACCTGTTTTTGATTTTTTTGTCTCTGATTCTGAAGGCATTCGACTGGGAGTCGCAGTTATGGGTATTGTGGCGATGTTAATTATTCCACAAACCTATGCTCAAGTTTCTTCTGGGACCTTACGTGGTGCAGGTGACAATCGATTTATAGCGGTTTATTCTTTGGCTGTCAGTGCTATACTACGGCCTTTGAGTGCGTATGTTTTTGCTTTCAGTTTAGGTTTAGGTTTACCTGGAATGTGGTTGGCATTATTGCTAGATGAGAGTTTGAAAATGGTTCTTACTCGATATCGTATTAAAAAAGTAATCTGGTTGAAGATTGAATTTTGATATAAAATGTTTGTAGTTCAGCATTCACAGAGATATTTGGAAAAGATGATATTTCTTTGTCCATTGATTGTATAAATACTGTGTAATTCTGATGACGAAATGTGGTTAGGGATTGTTGCTCGAGAGTAATTTTGGGGTGAAAAATTGGCTGAAAAACGCCATTTTTGCCCCTTTATAATGGGTAAAGATATAGATGACATAGAGGATTTGGGGTATGAAAAGCAAATATTAATTGATATGTGAATGTAAAAGACGAAGCTTTGGTCAGTTAATGATTTAAAAGCTTCTTCTATTTTGTTGGAAAAATTCAAATGACATCTTGTGTTTATAATTAATTAAAAATTTGATATAATTTGTAAAAATATATTGGATATGATTGGAAATGGGTGTAGAATGAATTCAGATGTAAGTTTGCAGATATTTAATTACGATTGAGTTATTAGTGTTTTGTAAATAATAGCGTTATGCAATATTGGAGGGGATAATATGAATGGGCAACTTCATCATTTGATACAAGTTGTGGATACTTGTAGCAAATACTTGAATGGTAAAAGTCAAAATGTGTTAGATGATAAACATTATAGCTCGTTAGTATTTATAAAGCAGAAAGAAAATACAATTATCAAAAAATTAATGGGTAAGCCTACATCTGAACTAGTGATAGCTACTAAAATTTCAGAGTTTCAGAAATACTTGGAGAATAACAAATGTAAAAAAGTGTATATTCATTTATCAGTAGAAGAGGATGATATAAATTTGTCTGCATACGCAAATGGGATTGCTGGGCGACTTATGATATGTGAATTCAATAATTATATTGAAATATGGAGAAATAGTTTTAATTATAATGGTGAAAAGTGGGATGTAGTTTATTATATGATAGACGGTAGCAACAAACAGTATAAACCTGTTAAAAGAAATCTGGAGGAAGAGTATATTAAATTGATTGATTGCTATGAATCATTGGAAGAATTTGCTTTGTTAATTGAACAAAAATATTGGGCTGAGTTTTTTGAAAAGGGTAAAAGAAACTTATTGGATATTCCTGATTTAGAACGTAATGAAATAAACAAAGTAATACAGAATATCAAGTGGCCTTTTGGGGGTATGGGCTCATGGAATGATTCACCGCCATATTCTGCTCATGAAAAAGGATTGGATGAAGATTTTAAAGTGAAAAGTAATATGTTATACAATCAATTGCATGTTGTAATTGAAGCTATACTTAATATGTAAGCACCTGTAACACTGCATTTACCCACATACCTCTAGGTTGAGGATTAGCCCTTGTAGGTATTACAGGTGGGGTTTTGATAATTGTCGGAAACGTTATAATGGAGATATCTGATCTGGGTTGGAAAGCTAAACTTGATAGTAAGAAATAAAAATAATAAATAATTAAGGACTGAATAGAGGTAGCATATGAAGAAGAAAATTATAGTATTAGTTATTGTCTTGTTATTTTTGAGTTGTTCATGTAGTAAGCAAACTGAAGACATTGAAGGTAATGGAAAAGAACAAATCGACTTAGAATCAGTAGAAGATGGTAAAGAAAATAATCAAGATAATGAAGTAATAATATTTGATGAAGACGGTCAATATTTAGAATTATACTTAGAGGAAAAACCATGGATGTATATCGCAAATATCAAGGGTATTCCAGAATTTGATAATCCTAAATACAAAGAGTTTAGTGGAGAAATATTAGAAATTTCGGATACACGATTAATAGAGATTGCAAATTATTTTTATAGGATATTTAATGATAAAAGTTTTGAATGTATGTGTTTGAAGGTGGTTTAGTTGGATTTATTTATATTACAGTCTTTTTTAATTTTCGCAGTGTGTATTCCTTTAATTGATAATATACTTCACACAGGAAAAGTGAGTTATAAGTTTAGGAGAAATATACTTTTTGCTCGCCCAATACCTTGTGCAATGATTGGATTTGAGCTGTTTGTATTTGCTAATTTATTAATAGTTGATAAAAATATTTTATATAGTGTTGATTTTGAGTTAGTAAGTACGATGATTATAACCGTAATACTTATTGTATTTACACTCATCGAATATGCAAAAATTTCAGAAGGGGTATATTCTAATGGATTAGTCCTCAGAGGATTTTTTTATAAGTGGAAATTAATCCACTCTTATGAAGCTATTGTTACAGACAGTGGAACGGTTATCTTAGATCTTTGTTTTATTACGAAAACAAAGACCGTGTATAGAAGGTTTAATATTCATAAAACTAATTGGAACCATATGGAGAATATATTCGAAAAAAATATTAAGTAAAGTAGTATGGAAACTCTTTGGATATAAATTATACCCAAAGAGTTTTTCTTATTTCTGTAGGCGTAAATTACTAGATGAAAGCTCCATAGGTATAAAAGCCAGTGTTTGAGAGTCTTTTGGGGCAAGAAATTGGCGTGAAAATTTTGCCTCTTTAAAATGGGTAAAAATATAGATGACGTAAAGGGATTTGGGGATGACAGGGTGGAAATAGGTATTATTTAGAAATGAAGAGAAAATATTCATTTGAGTTTGAATAAAAATTCATAGATGTTGGATAGGAAAAGGTGAAATTTTGGTAATGACTTAATGACTTCGCCTATTTTGTTGGGAGAATTATAATTAGAAAAGGTGAGAAG
>JAKSCF010000356.1 GCA_022360735.1 Clostridia bacterium | reverse complement strand
CACATTGAATCTTTACCAGCTTTATATGGACGAATATCTAGATGATCATCAGAAAATTGAAAAATTTAAAGAAATTATATATGAGTTATTAGATTTACTTGAAATGAGAGAGCAGAATGACGAGCTTAAGATTAAAGGCATACATCTTTTTAAAGGACTTAAGATTAAAGAAAAAATTATGGGGACTCGCTACATAGAATTATGGGTAAAAGGAAAACGTATGTGGTTATATATATTTGAAAATAGTAAAAATAAAGAAATTGTACTACCTTATGAAGTAGAGAAACCCTATTTAATTAATACGGAGCAAGCTTTTTATGCTTTAAGAGAGAAGTTATTTTCCAACGAATAAATACGAACAATTGAAAGAATTAAAATTTTAATATTCGCAATCAGTAAATATGGTCAAATAAAATATCTTTTTTGAATTAAAGTGTTAACAACGTAAAGTAATAGTGATATAATATTTTTGATTAAAACGAACAATTCCAAATGTTCGTTTTAATATTGATTAATTATAATATTGTTAATAATTGTTATAAATTTTTATCATAAAAAAAGATACATTTGAAAGGAGAAACAATATGCCCTATGAAGATATGCTTTATATGATAGTACCAAAAAACAAAGAAGAGCTTATTAAAACACTTAAAGACCATCCGGAAGTAAAATTTGCGTCATTGGTGGGCGTGGACTTTGGAGGCCACGATACCGACGAAAAAATTCCCATTGAATATTTTATAGACAACATTGATGACTTTATTGAAAAGGGTGTTCAGACAGACGGGTCCAGCGTTGTTTTACCTAAAATTGCAGAATTAAACAATGCAAGAGTTGACTTAATTCCGGATATGGATGTTAATTGGTATGTAGATTATAACTATCATCATTTTAGTGAAGATACAGGACTGCCGGTAGGAACCATAAGAATACCTTCATATCTTATACATAACGAGGATCAACCCGTTGGATCACGGGTAGTGTTAAAAAATGCAGTAGATACCTTTACAAGTGAAATCATGAAATTGCTTAAAGAGAATCCTTACATCTTTCAACATGTGGATATTCCCTCCTATGAAGATATTGACGAGATCGTTTTAACTTCTGCCACAGAATTAGAGTTCTGGGTAAAGACACCGGATGATGTAGCAGATGTTGAGCAACTTTCTACATCCCAAGTCTTAAAAGAGCAGTATTGGAAAAGAACCATAGGCCCTGTTAGAACAGCCATGGAACAGTCCATATTAGTGTTGGATAAATTTGGCTTGGAAATTGAAATGGGACATAAAGAAGTTGGCGGTGTAAAAGCTAAGCTGGGAAACTCAGGCGGCTTTGATCATGTCATGGAGCAGCTGGAAATTGATTGGAAATATAGTACGGCCATCCAAGCCTCTGATAATGTTTTTCACGTAAAAGATGTTATAAGAGACATTTTTGACATGCATGGACTGGAAGTTACTTTTATGGCAAAACCAATTGAGGGTGTTGCCGGAAACGGCGAACACACACATATGGGTGTTGCCGTAAAGTTGAAGAACGGAGAATATAGAAACCTATTTGCGCCAAAGGATATGAAAGAAGATTTTATTAACCCTATCGGGTTCGGAGCATTAATGGGACTATTAAAGAATTATGAAATCATTAATCCTTTTGTTTCTTCTTCAAACGATGCCCTCAATCGACTTAAGCCCGGATTTGAAGCACCGGTGTGTATCGTAGGGTCTATTGGTCATACCACTGAAACGCCGTCGAGAAACCGTACCGTTTTGGTTGGTCTTGTACGAGACGTTACAAATCCTATGGCAACACGATTTGAATTGAGAGCACCTAATCCCGAGAGCAATCCATATTTAGTATTGGCGTCATCCTATATTGCTATGTTGGATGGTATTAAAGCAGCCTTAAAGGCAGGTAAAACATCAAAGGAATTAGAAAAAGAATTTTCTAAAAAGCCTGAAGAAGAAGGTTTCTATTTAGAGAAAGGCAGAGCTTACAGAAGTGAAAGAGACGTCTTTGATGAATATACTCAAGAAGAAAGAGATGAGATATTTGGAAAACCGCCGGCAACCGTATGGGAAAATATCGTAGCTTTCGAAAAATACCCTGAAAAAACTTCCGTACTGATGCAAAATAAAGTATTAAGCAAAAAAATTATTGAATCTTGTAAAGAAGCTTTTATCAGCCAATGGGCACAAGAGCTTTATAATAGAATCATTCCAAATAATATGGAAATTGTCAGAGAATGTGTCATGCTCCATACCTTTGAAGATCGAACAGATTTAGATGTAGTCAATTGGGAGAAGATTAAAGAGTTAAGATATTATCTTATGAAAGACAGCTTGGCTAAGCAATCTCTTTTCACAAGAATAAAAGAAGCTTTAAATGAGAAAGATTATAGTACGGCATCTGATCTGCAAATTGAAATGAGAGAAAAAATGCAAGAATTAACAGAGCTATTTATTGAATATAAAAAGAATCTATTTTAATTGCAATTCATGACAAAATATGTTATATTACAACCAAAGCGATGAAGGGAAGCAGTAAATAATAAGTTTCTAAAGAGAGCTGGTGGCTGCTGCAAACCAGTGTTACAGATTATTGAATCCATCCCAAAGCTGTAAGCGATGAGCTTTACCGGCAGTGACCGTTATTCACATACACGAGTGGGCTTTAAGCCAACTAGGGTGGTATCGCGGAAGTAACCTTTCGTCCCTAAGCATTTAGGGATGAAAGGTTTTTTTGGTTTTTAAAAATAAAACTGGAGGAAATCAATATGTTAGATATTAAGAAAATAAGACTGGAACAAGATAGTGTGAAAAATGCATTGAAAAAACGTAACTTTGATGTGTCTATTATTGACGAAGTTATTGAACTGGATGAGAGAAGAAGACACATGCTGACTGAAGTTGAACAAAAGAAAAATAAACAAAATCAAGTATCAAAAGAAATTCCTAAGCTTAAAAAAGCAGGTGAAGATGCATCCCCACTTCTTGCAGACATGAAAGCATTATCATCTGAAATAAAAGAAATGGATGAAAAAGTAAAAGAAGTTGAAGCTCAGATTAAAGAAACCTTATTAGGCATACCCAATATGCCAAATGAAAGTGTTCCTGAAGGCAATACAGATGAAGATAATCTAGAAATAAAAAAATGGGGAGAGCCAACAACTTTTGATTTTGAGCATAAGGCTCACTGGGATGTTGGAAGCGAATTAGGGATACTGGACTTTGAACGTGCAGCTAAAATATCAGGTGCAAGATTCTCAGTTTATAAAGGGATGGGTGCAAGGCTGGAAAGAGCCATTATTAACTTTATGCTGGACCTGCACACAGGTGAGCATGGGTTCACAGAAGTATTGCCGCCGTTTATGGTAAATCGTGATGCCATGACCGGAACCGGACAGCTGCCTAAATTTGAAGAGGATATGTTTCATATTCCCGCAAAAGACTTCTTTTTAATCCCTACGGCAGAAGTGCCGTTAACCAATTTACTAATGAACGAAATTGTTGAAAAAGATCAATTACCCGTTTACTATACGGCTTATACGCCGTGCTTTAGAAAAGAAGCAGGTTCAGCCGGAAGAGATACAAGAGGGCTGATCAGACAACATCAATTCAATAAAGTAGAATTGGTTAAATTTGCAACACCCGAAACCTCTTATGAAGAATTAGAATCCCTTCTAAAAGCAGCTGAGAAAGTACTTCAGGTTTTAGAGCTGCCATATAGAGTGGTTAAGCTGTGTGGTGGTGATTTAGGGTTCAGCTCAGCTATGACTTATGATATTGAAGTCTGGATGCCAAGCTATAATCGATACCTGGAGATATCTTCATGCAGTAACTTTGAAGATTATCAGGCAAGAAGAAGCAACATTCGATTTAGACCGGAGCCAAAAGGTAAAGTGGAGTTTGTACACACCTTAAATGGATCAGGCTTAGCAGTAGGAAGAACCTTTTCAGCCATATTAGAAAACTACCAGCAAGAAGACGGCTCAGTTATAATACCAAAAGCCTTAAGACCCTATATGGGCGGGCTTGAAAAGATATAATGTAGTGGCGGCTCTCCGTGGCCGCCTTTTTAAATGGAAATAGGTTAATCTGTTTCCATTTTTTTTAAATTGTTTTATTATTGTTTTATTTTAGATAAGATGATATGGTTTTAAACATATAATATTCTGAAAATTATAAAAAAATGTTGTCTTTAAACCTTTTTTAAAACATGAAGATAAATGGACAGTTGGTATCATAAAAGCACCAAATTAAAGGAGGGATTTTTTTATGGCTGATAAAGTGAGCAAAGAAAAGAGACCAAGCTTTGCAGGCGCACTATTCGTTCTTATTTTTTTATGTGTTGCTATGTTTACACAAATTTTTGTACTGCATCAAGATTGGGTGACGCACATTACCTTAATTATTGGAGGCCTGGTGGCAGGTATTGTTGCAATGCTGTCAGGATTTAAATGGAAGGATGTTCAAGATGGTATCTTGTATGGATGTAACATTGCCATGCTGCCTATGTTAATTTTAATGTTAGTAGGCGTATTGGTTGCATCATGGATACCGGCTGGTGTTATTCCAACATTAATCTATTATGGATTAAAAATTTTATCACCCAATGTATTTTTATTGACAGTATGCTTTGTTTGTGCAGTTGCTTCCCTCGCTACAGGCAGCTCATGGACAACGGGCGCTACATTTGGGGTTGCTTTTATGGGTATTGGTATGGGGCTGGGTATCCCTGCACCAATGACGGCAGGTGCAGTTATTTCAGGTGCAATTTTTGGAGATAAAATGTCACCGTTATCTGACTCTACCAATTTAGCAGCCGGAGTTGCTGAGGCAGATTTATTTGATCACATCAAAAGTATGATTTATTCAACGGGACCTGCTATTTTAATTTCATTAGTTATATACGGAATCATAGGGATGAGCTTTGGTGGAGGAACAGTTGATACCAATCAAATAAATGCTATTCTCACAGGATTAAGGGATAATTATTTCGTATCTCCCATTGCCTTGATTCCACCTATCTTAGTAATTGTTTTAGCCGTTAAAAAAGTATCGGGGCTTGCGGTTATGGTTATTGCATCGGTTATTGGTGCTATATTTGCAATGATTTTCCAAGGCATCGGCCTTGGGGAAATGTTAAGCATTTTGAATTATGGATTCACTTCGTCTACAGGAGTTGCAGAGGTGGATGCACTTTTAAGCCGTGGCGGACTACAAAGTATGATGTGGACCATATCACTTGGATTTATAGCTTTAAGCTTTGGCGGAATATTAGAAAAGACAGAGATGTTATCCGTATTATTAGAAAAAATAACCGGAGTAGTCAACAATGTAAGAGGCTTAATTGTTACACATGTTTTATCGGCAGTAGTGGTTAACCTATTCTCTGCCAGTCAATATATGGCCATTATTATTCCCGGAAGAATGCTTGTACCGGCATACAAGAAACAGAAAATTTTACCTCAAGTTTGTTCCAGAGTATGCGAGGATTCAGCAACTGTAACCTCTCCTTTAGTACCTTGGGGATTATGCGGTGTTTACTTTACAGGTGTGTTAGGCGTTGCAGCGGTGGACTATCTTCCATATGTATATTTAGCTTTCTTAGCACCGGCAATATCTATTATTTATGGATTGACTGATAAATTTATATTTAGAGAAGGAGAAAGACCATCTGTAAAAACATATCATGACGACGAGATCATTGAGACCAACGAATAAAGGGGATGAAGTAAGTGAGCAAAGACAGTAAAATATTAAATCCATTTTTCAAAAAAGAATATCCTGTCATTTCTCATGGCAAAAGAATCTACATGTATGATGAGGATGGAAAAGAATATATTGATGGAACCAGTGGAGCAGTCTTATGCAGCTTGGGTCACGGATTAGAAGAAATGGGAGATGTATTAAAAGCCCAAACAGAGAAAATCTCCTTTGTATATAGATGGGATTGTGTGACAGATATTTTGGAGCAAGCATGCAATAAAATATGTGAAGCTTCGGAAAACCATTTTTCCAAAGTATTTTATGTATCCGGCGGATCTGAAGCAACAGAAATCGCAGTTAAATTAGCAAGAAAATATCACCTAAACAAAGGGAACCATGGAAAATATAAAGTGATTTCCAGGTGGCAAAGTTATCATGGAAGCACTATGGGTGTTCTTTCTTTGACAGGATTTACAGGGAGACGTGCAGGATATGAGCCTTATCTACACGAATTCGGGCATATTCCGCCGGCCTATTGCTATAGATGCTGGTACAACAAAGAACCTAAAAACTGTAACATAGAATGTGCTCAAGCATTAGAAAATGAGATTCTCAGCCAAGGGCCGGATTCTGTATCGGCTTTTATAATGGAACCTATATCCGGTATGTCCATATGCGCGGCAAGACCGAGAGATGATTATTATGAAAAAATTAAAGAAATATGTAAAAAATACGATGTACTTCTCATTTTCGATGAAGTGATGACAGGCATTGGGCGTACGGGCAAATACTTTGCTTACCAATACTTCAATGTAAAACCGGATATTATTGCTTTAGGAAAAGCTTTATGCGGTGGATATTTTCCAATCGGGGCTGTAGCTTGTACAGAAGCATTGTATGAGACCATCTATAACAACACAGCAGAATTTCCACCCGGATATTCCTGGGCAGGCAATCCATTGGGTTGTGCTGTGGTAGTCAAGACTTTTGAATATATTGAGGAACATCATTTAATAACCAAATCTGCAGAGAATGGCGCCTATCTAAAGCAGCGTCTGGAATCACTACATAAGCATCCTACAGTAGGCGATATTAGAGGATTAGGGATGATGGTAGGCATAGAATTTGTTAAAAACAAATCAACCAAAGAGGCTTTTGGTCCTGAAGTTGGATATTCATTGCAAATTAACCAAGAAGCATTAAAAAGAGGAATGTTTATAGAATTAAGTTCCGGATGTGACAAAGGTGTGCGAGGCGATATGATTATGGCGGCACCTGCATTCATCATAACTAAAGAAGAAATAGACAAGATGGTAGACATTTTAGATGAAACAATAACTGCTGTGGAAGAGCGAAATGGATTTTTAAGTGAAGCAATAGGATAAATACTTGAGGGGAATGGGTTGCTATTCCCCTCAAAATATTCTATCTGAAAAATTTCTATAACTTAACCTAAAAATCCTAAAATTGGCAAAAGGAGATGATGATAAGAACATTGAAAATACCTTTGAGAAAATTGTTTCTATCCAAGATGCCATGTCATACATTCATGACGGCACAGTGCTGATGTATGGTGGTTTCGGAGGTGTAGGAACATCCCCTCTTATAATAGATGAGATTATAAAAAAAGATGTCAAAGATTTAATTCTAATAGGTAATGATACAGGATTTCCTGAAGTCGGTATTGGCAGAATAGTCTGTAACGAACAAGTCAAAAAGATAATTACAACCCATATAGGCTCTAATCCAGTGGCCGGGAAATTAATGAACGAAGGAAAGCTGGAAGTAGAATTCAGTCCTCAAGGGACCTTTGCTGAAAGAGTGAGAGCAGGAGGGGTTGGCTTAGGCGGTGTCTTAGTGGATATTGGATTGGGAACAATAGTAGAAAAAGGCAAGTCGATGATTGACGTAGAGGGTACTACCTATTTACTGGAAAAGCCATTGAGAGCAGATGTGGGCATTGTTTATGCCAAAGCAGCGGACCCCTTTGGCAATCTGATCTATGACAAAACGGCTAGAAACTTCAATCCTTTAGTAGCAATGGCATCAGACGTTACCATCGTGCATGCAGAAGAAATTGTACCTTTAGGGGGATTAAATCCTGAAGCAATTATTACACCTGGTGTGTATGTGGATAAGATTATAACCGGTAAGGGAGGCGAATGGCAGTGGGCTTGGCAATGAGAGAATTAATGGCAAAACGTGCGGCAATGGAAATAAAAAACGGTGATATTGTGAATGTGGGTATAGGCATACCTACATTGGTGCCGGATTACTTACCTGAAAATGTGAATATATTTCTGCACTCAGAAAATGGTCTCCTAGGAATAGGACCAAGACCAAATGATGGAGCAGAAGACCCAAATTTAATTAATGCCGGAGGCTTCCCTTGTACGGCCATCAAAGGCGCTTCTTACTTCGACAGTGCAGATTCCTTTGCAATTATTCGCAGTGGAAAATTAGACATTACGATACTTGGCGCCTTAGAGGTTGACCAGCAAGGTAATCTTGCCAACTGGATTGTGCCCGGGAAAAGAGTTCCCGGCATGGGTGGTGGAATGGATTTAGCAGAAAAATCAAAGAGAGTAGTGGTTTTAACCTCTCATACCAATAAAAATGGTGACTCCAAGATTCGCAAAAAATGTACGTTGCCGCTAACTGCTCATTGCTGCGTTAACATAATCATTACCGAATTAGGTGTTATGGAAATAACAGCTGACGGCATGGTATTAAAAGAGGTATTCCAAGGGACAGCAGTGGAAGATGTATTAGAAAAAACAGAAGCCGATTTAATGGTAGACGAAAACCTAAAAGCTTTTGGTTATTAAAAATGAGGTGAGGATATGAAAGAAGCAGTTATAGTATCTGCAGTTAGAACGCCTGTTGGAAAATACGGAGGCATGTTGGCCAATTATAAAGATTATGAACTGGGTGCAATGGTCATCAAAGAAGCAGTGAGAAGGTGTCATATCCATCCAAATGATGTTGATGATGTTTATTTTGGCAACCTATTGGGGATTCCGGGTAACATAGCCAAAGTATCAGCAGTTGGTGCAGGCCTGCCTGAAACAATACCTGCTGTGACAATAGATAGACAATGTGCATCAGGAGTTGAAGCCATATCTGTAGCGGCTGCAATGATACAAAGTGGAAATGGAAGCGTATACATAGCGGGTGGAGCAGAAAGTATGACCAATAAGCCATACTACTTAGAAAAAAGTCACAAGCCATATTCTGTAAGACCTCCAAGGTTCTTGGAAGCTATGTTTGTACCTGCCGGCATGGAAGACCCCGGCATGGGAGAAACGGCAGAAAATGTTTTGGACCGTTATACCATCAGCAGAGAAGAGATGGATACTTTCGCTTTAAATAGTCATAAGAAGGCAATAGAAGCTATTGAAAAAGGAGAATTTGATGAGCAGATTTTGCCTGTACCTGTCAAAATAAAACAAGAAGAAAAACGAATGATGAAAGATGAATGCCCAAGAAAAGATACCCATTTAGAAAAATTATTAAAATTAAGCCCTCTGTTTAGAAAGGGCGGCAGCGTTACGGCAGGCAATAGCTGTCCCATGAACGATGGTGCAGCCGCAGTTATTTTAATGGATAAGGAGAAGGCTGAAAAAGACGGCGTTTCTTATATGGGAACCGTAAAAGGATTTGCTTCGGTAGGTCTTGATCATAAAGTTATGGGTTTAGGGCCCATTTATGCCGTTAGAAAGCTTTTGGAAAAAACAGGTCTAAAGATGGACGATATTGACCTCTTTGAGCTTAATGAAGCATTTGCAGCCCAATCCATTGCTTGCATAAGAGAATTGGGGCTGGATATAGCGAAAGTTAATATCAATGGCGGTGCCATTGCCCTAGGGCACCCGTTAGGGGCTACGGGGACCATTCTTGCAATAAAACTGCTGCATGCTTTGAAAAAAAGTAATGCAAGATATGGCATCGTAACCATGTGTATAGGCGGTGGTCAAGGTGCCGCACTATTATTAGAAAATACAAAATAAAAAAGGGGGAAATGTTTTGAACATTCAAAAGGCTATTGATCATCGAGTTGATAAGATGAAGGATGAAATTATTGAACTAACCTGCAAACTTATTCAATTCCCATCTGTACAAGGCCAAGAAGAAGCGGCACAGCTGTACTTTGCGGAATGCTTGAAAAGAATCAATTGTGAGGTAGATATATTTTCTCCTGATATAGATGATTTGAAAAAATATAAAGACCTTTTAGTCACCAGAGATGATTTTACGCATAGTCCCAATGTGGTTGGGGTGCTAAAAGGAACCGGCGGAGGAAAATCTATAATTTTAAACGCTCATATGGATGTGGTGCCTGCCGGTGATGCTGATTGGGAGGACAGCCCATGGAGTGGAAAACTGATAGGTTCAAAAATAATGGGCCGGGGTGCTTCTGATATGAAAGGCGGCGCTGTAGCTAACTACTATGCGGTAAAAGCATTACAGGATTTGGGCATTCAATTAAAAGGGGATGTGATTATAGAAAGCGTTGTGGATGAAGAATGTGGTGGTGCAGGAACCGCTGCTGCATTGTCAAAAGGTTATGTTGCAGATGCGGCAATTATTACAGAGCCCACGGATATGAAGATATACCCTGCTTGTATGGGATCCATGTGGTTTCGAATAAAAGTGAGGGGAAAGGCAGCACATGGTGCTACAGCATACTTAGGAATTAATGCAGTTGAGAAAGCATATGTGGTTTATGATGCATTAAAAAAGCTGGAAAAAGAAAGACTCAAGAGCAAATTACATGAATTATACAATCATTTAAAGATTCCTTTCTGTATCAATGTTGGTAAATTTACGGCTGGGAATTGGCCCTCTAGTGTGCCGGAAGAAGTCATATTAGAGGGACGAATGGGCGTTTCGCCGGTGGAAAGTGTGGGGGATGCAAAAAAGGAAATGCAGGATACTATTCATAAGGCTGCTGAAAAGGACCTTTGGTTGAAAGAAAATTGTCCGGAGCTGGAATGGTTTGGATCATGCTGGGTAGGAGGCGCTATAGAAAAAGATCATGAGCTTGTTTCAAATATTTCAAACTATCATCAACAGACCCTTTCTAAAAAACCGGATATACTAGGCGCACCGTGGGCTACAGATGCAGGTGTGCTGATTCAATATGGCCATATACCCACCGTGATTTATGGGCCGGGAAAAGGGTGTGTTGCCCATCAAGCAAATGAATATATTGAGATAGATGATATACTGGATACCATCAAGGTCTTGGCTAAAAGTATTTCGGATTGGTGTGAAATAGAAAATAAGATATAATATTGATATTAATATCAATAAAAAGTGAAGGGAAGTTCAGGATGGCAGGAATTGATTTGTTGTTACATAACGGCATCATATATACAATGAATGAACAAAACAGTAAGTGCAATTGGGTTGTCGTCAAAGACGGCAAAATACAAGATTTAGGCCTTAAAGAAGGATATAAAAAGTACGAAAATAATGCAATAGAAATTATTGATTTAAAAGGGCGTACTGTTCTTCCGGGGTTTTATGATAGTCATGTTCATTTAATGCAAACAGGACTAAATTTAATGAGTCTGGATTTAAACCATATTCATTGTATTGATGAGCTTTTGGAAACCCTTAACGATGCCTCTAAAAAAATAGAAAAGCATGAAATCATTAGAGGCATTGGTTTTGATGAAATGAAAACGGTAGAAAAGAGAATGCCCAACAGAAGAGAATTAGATCGCTGCTGTCCCAATCATCCGGTTTGGATTAACAGAGTAGAGTATCACATGAGCTCTGTTAATACTTTGCTTTTAAGCAAGTTAAATCTTCCCTTTAATTTAGAAGGCATTTTACGTGATGAAAAAGGACTTCCGGATGGAAGATTAATTGGAAGAGCCAATACCTACGTTAGAAAGTACATATTCGAAAATACTCCCGGCAGTTCAAAAAAAGAAGCCATTTATAAAGCCATTGATTTTGCTATTAATAAAGGGGTCACTACCATAAATGCCCTAGAAGGCGGCAGCTTGTATAATGATTCAAGTATTCAGTACATACTAGATAATAAAAATATACTTCCTATTGACGTTAAATTATTTTATCAAACAACAGATGTCATGAAATCCATTGAAGAAGGGTTAACGTGTATAGGAGGAGATATATTTTTGGACGGGTCTTTTGGCTCTAGAACTGCAGCCCTTAAAGAGCCATATTCGGATGGACCTCTGGTAAAAGGCATCCTGTATTATACCCAAGACGAGCTCAATGAATTTATACTAAAGGCTCATGAAAATGATTTGCAAATTTCTTTACATGCCATTGGAGAAAGAGCGATAGATCAAGCCATTTATGGATACGAATATGCCCAAAAACAACAGCCTAAGCATACAAGACATAGAATCGAACACTTTGAATTAGCAACCGATGAACAGATCATCAAAGCACGAGAGCTTAATTTAGTGGTCTCCATGCAGCCTGCTTATGAATACTATTGGGGCGGAAAAGGAAATATGTATGAAGCACGAATTGGTGACCGATATAAAAGAACCAATCGGTTTAAGAAAATTATTCAGGAAGGAATATGTATTGCAGGTGGATCGGATAGTGATGTAACAACAATGGACCCAATACTAGGCATTCACGCTGCAGTCAATCATCCTGTTCAAGAAAATAGTATCGATGGAATAGATGCAGTAAAAATGTTTACGGTGAATAGTGCATATGCTGTATATGAAGACAGCATTAAAGGTAGTATTGAGAAGGATAAAAAAGGAGATTTTGTCATACTTGAAGAAGATATTTTTAATTGTTCTGATAAGACCAAGATAAAGGACATAAGAGTATTCGGTACCATTAAAGAAGGCAATATACTATTGATGAAATAGAGGTGTAGTTCTTGGATAAACTTGAAATTCAATGTTTGGGTACGTTAAGTATAAAACTGAATGACCGGCCTATTCAAGAATATATGAGTGGGAAGGCCATAGGACTTTTATGTTTTCTTGTTCTGAATTCAGAAAAAGTCTTCGGCAGAGAAAAACTGGTAGAGCTGTTCTGGGGAAACAGCGATTACGATGCAGCGAAATACAATCTAAGATATTCTCTATGGACCTTAAGAAAAATCTTTAAAAATAACGATGCGGAAGATGTCATCGTTAATGTTAAAAATGGTTGTAAAGTCAATGAAGCCTATCAAATAATAACGGATGTTCAGCAATTAAATAATATATTGTCTAATGTTGAAGTGGATAGTCGGCACTATGAAATGCTGACTTTAGATGATATACATTCCATTTATCAAGGAGAGTTTTTTGAAGGGTTTTATTTAAAAAATTGCCCTGAGTTTAACGATTGGCTTTTTTTCCAAAGAGAAAAAAGTCAAAGAGACTATTTTGCTTTGCTATCAAAGTTTGCAGACTATTTAAAAGAAAAAAAGCTGCTGGATAAATGTATCCAAATCTATGAGGAAATGATTAATATCAACCCTCTGCAAGAAGAATGGTATATCAAACTGATACAATTATACCTGGAACTTGGAGATAGAAAATCTGCACTGGATAGATATGAACGATGCTGTAAAGTTTTAAGAGAAGAATTGGATATTGGCCCTATGCAAGAATTGCAAAAGGTTTATATTCAAATTAAAAGTGATTCAACTGAAAAAAATGTGGTGGATGCTGCTAAAAATGATCCCTGTGATATATGCGAAGTATTGGAGAAAAATGAATTCGATCTTCGTATTCGGAATGAAAAAAGAAATGGAGAAAAAATAGTCATTCACAACCTTGGACGAGACTTTTCCCAGATCGATTACGGCTGGATGGTGGATGTAATGGATACAATATTGGATCAAGTCAGCTCGGAAATTATTAAGCAGCGCGTGCCAAAACACTTTATGGACGATCTGGTATATCTGAATATGGATTTATATGATAAGGGACTTGTTGATGAAATAAAACATGAGCAAATCCAAGGCATGCCGGATATTCGACTTTATAAGGCTATGGAAAAATTTATGATCCATGCAGCTGGTTATAAGAAAATGGTTATAGGAATAAGCGAGATAGGAGAACTGGATGAAAAGTCATACCTGTGGTTAAGCTTTCTGGTATCAAAAAAGGTGCATAAAAATATACAAATTGTTATTCTTGATAATAAGAATGAGAAGATTAAGGGATTAAAAAAATAAGAATCTGATGTCACAGATTCTTATTTTTTATACGGCTGAATACATACAACCTAAAGCGTTACTTTATGTAAACAATGGCTTCAATTTCTACAGCAACATCCTTTGGAAGCCTTGCAACTTCAACAGCAGCCCTTGCAGGAAAATCTTCTGTAAAATACTCTGCATACACCTGATTCATATCAGCGAAAGTATTCATATCCTTTAGGAAAACAGTGCATTTAACGACATCTTTTAAAGCAGCATTCTCAGATTCTATAATAGCTTTCAAGTTTTCTAAGGATTGTTTGGTTTGGGCTTCGATCCCTTCCGGTATAGCACCTGTAGAAGGGTTGATAGGAAGTTGTCCGGAAACAAAAAGCATATCACCTGCTTTAACTGCCTGTGAATAAGGTCCAATGGCAGCAGGGGCCTTATCTGTTGATACGGTGTATTTACTCATGTATATTCCTCCTTTTTTTATAGCTGGTATCCTATATAGGAACACCGCCTAAATCATGTACTTTTTCAAACTGAAAAACTCTCTTATAGTATCTGACAAAATTAAAATATTTATTGATCAACATAGGTATAACAATCATTAAAATCATTTTTTGCCTATCCATATTATACATTTGAAGCATTGTTTTTGCAATAATATTTTTATGATAATAAAATTTTATCACCCATAAATATATTATTTTTTTGAAAACTGAAAAAAATAATTATTGTAAAAAAAATCAAATTTATTATAATAATTATCAGGACAAATGAGGGGGAAAGTGAAATGTTTGATAAAGAAATACTTTCGCAGAAGATAGCTGACAATATTAAAGACTTAATCAAAGATAAAAAGCTGCAACCTGAAGATAAGCTTCCTAACGAATTAGAATTAGCAGAGGAATTGAATGTAAGCCGATCAACTGTGCGGGAAGCCATAAAAATATTAGTGTCCAAAAATATTTTAGAAGTCAAAAGAGGAAAAGGTACGTTCGTATCAGAAAATCCAGGGATTATAAAAGATCCGCTGGGCGTTACGTTTATGAATGAGCAGGACCTGCATCATTATTTATTTGAAACCAGGTTAATCATCGAACCGGAAATTGTTGCTTTATGCGTTGATAGAATCGATGAAGATCAGCTGGAAGAATTAGAAGCTGCATTTGAAAAAATGAAAGATAAGCTTATTAAAAAAGAAGACCATACGGAATGGGACAAAAAATTTCATTGTATCATTGCAGAAAGTACAGGTAATCCTATTGTTAAAAGGATTGTGCCTATTATCAGCGACTCCATTACGGAAGGATATAAAAAGACTAGAAAAAGGCCTAAGAGCGGCGAAATAGTTTTAAAAAATCATCAAAGGTTACTTGAAGCAATAAAAGAAAAAGATAGAGAGAAAGCAAAAGATTGGATGAAGACCATCATACTCTATGGAATGGAGAAATAAAATTGATTTTGAATCAATTTTATTTTAGGTTAAAACAAATTGAATGCAGGTGTATAAATATTCGTTTGTGCATTCATTTGGAGAAAATTTGATGGCAGCTAAGCTATAAAAGCCTAACCGCAAACAATCGCCGTCCATGGCGTAGGTAGTATGATGTATAGGAATACAGCCCATATAATGCACTTTTTCCAGTGAGGCGTTGTTACATTCGTCGCAGGTACTTAACAGTACCTGCTCCTCACGATGCCTAGCCTCACAGAAAAAATTACATTATCTGGGTGCTAGCAGTTTT
>JAKSCF010000365.1 GCA_022360735.1 Clostridia bacterium | reverse complement strand
GTAGTTTTTAAAAATGAGTGGCTGTCGGAGAAAGACTGGGAAGCATTTAAAGATAAAATTAAACAATCTGAACAAAGTGAGGTGAAATAAAGTGACAGGAAGCGTAAAATTTGCTATTATGGGTTTTTCTTTTTTAATGATTCTAGTTTCATTTCTAATTGGTTGGTGGGCTAAAAAGAAAGTAACTTCCAGTCAAGCTTATTTCGGAAGTACAGGTATGTTTGGACCTTTAACAGTCGGCCTTTCGAGTACAGCAGCAGTTGCCAGTGCTTTTGCTTTAGTAGGCGTACCAGGCATTATCTACTCTACAGGTAATACAATGAACTTTTGGATGCTGTCATCTGTAGCCTTTGCAATGGCTTATTGGATACTAGGTAAAAAAGTCAGGGCTATGGCCGAATTAGGAGCTGTATCCTCTTTAGGAGATATTTCAGATCTGAGATTTAATAACAATCGCTACATAAAAGCCATTTTATCCATTGTATTATTTATAGGATGTGTTGCCTATTTAGCCGCACAGATTAAAGCCGGTTCTGAATTATTCAGTCACTTACTGGGATTAAATACGATTGTGACGGGTTTTATGATATTTGGCGTGTTAACGCTGTATATGGTCATAAGCGGCGAAGTTGGGGGCTTATTAACTCAAGCATTTCAAGGTCTGGTCATGGTTATTGCAGGTGTCATCATTATTGCAGCTTTCTTTATGATGACCGGCGGATTTGGTGAAGTATTGAAAGCTGTTTCTTCTGCAGGTACGGTTACTCAAGGAGATGTTTCAAAAGCTTTTGGACCCGATTTCTTAAATGCATGGGGTGTTCTTCCCAGGTCTATTGCCATGGCGTGGATGATCATACCTATCCTGGGAACAGTTGGGCAGCCTCAAGTTTTGACCAGAATGTATGCACTAAAAGACCCAAAAGATATGCCTAAACTAGGTATATATGCTGCCATTTCTCATATGGTAGTAGGATTCTTTGCGGTAGTAGTTGCTTACGGAGCATTGTACTTGGTTGCTACAGGTGCTGTAGCGCCGCTGGCTAAAGGAGATAGTGCAATATTTGTATTTGCGGATTACTTGGGTGTATATGCACAGTTATTTATTTATGCAGCAGTGTTAGCAGCTGCCATGTCTTCGGCCAGTATGTTTTTATCATTATCAGCCAATATTATTTCACGTGATTTACCAAGTGCTTTAGGTAAAAAAATAGCACCGGAAAAACAAATCAATGTATCTCGTATTACCATGCTGGTTTTAGGTTTAATTGCCATATTATTCTCTTTAACCAGTGCTGAGATGGTAGCCATATTAGGAACATTTGGCTGGGGAACATTGATGTCAGGTACTTTTCCTGTATTTATTATAGGCTTGTTGTGGAAAGGTGCAAATGGTAAGGGTGTAGGAGCAGGTATATCCGTTGCATTGGTTTTAAACTTACTTTCACTAACAGGATTTAAATGGCCGGGAGCATTGCCATGGTATTTTAATGTTATCACCATTGCAGTTGCTATAACTATATTTGTATCTTTAGCAACTCACGAGAAATT
>JAKSCF010000448.1 GCA_022360735.1 Clostridia bacterium | reverse complement strand
TATGATCTCTTCCTCCGAAGTTTTCTCCTATTTTGGGTAAAGACATATCGGTTAATTCTCTGCATATATACATAGCTATATGCCTTGGAAAAGCTATATTTCTTGATCTTTTTTTAGACTCTAAATCGGTTACTTTCAAATTAAAGTATTTTGACACAAATTCTTTTATCTCTTTGGAAGTAATTTTTCTATTTTGTGAAGAAAATATATCTTGTAATGCTTCTTTTGCAAGGCTTATATTGATCTCTTTATTGGTCAAAGATGCATAAGCGACTATTCTTATAAGAGCACCTTCAAGCTCTCTAATGTTGGATTGAATTTTTCCAGCAATAAATTCCATTACTTGGGTCATTTCATCCGTTATAGGAATACCTTCTATTTCAGCTTTTTTTTGAAGGATAGCAATTCTTGTCTCATAGTCCGGTGCTTGAATGTCTGCTATAAGACCCCATTCAAATCTTGATCTAAGTCTTTCTTCTAAAGTAGGGATTTCCTTTGGAGGCCTATCACTGGATAATATGATTTGTTTATTGGCTTCGTGCAATGTATTAAATGTATGAAAAAATTCTTCTTGTGTTCTTTCTTTTCCTCCAATGAATTGAATATCATCAATTAAGAGCACATCTATACTCCTAAATTTATCTCTAAATTGAGCATTTTTATCATCTTTAATAGCGTTGATTAATTCATTTGTAAATTTTTCTGAAGATACGTATAAAACCTTTGCTCGTGGGTTATTATGAATAATGTAGTGGCCTATTGCGTGCATAAGATGTGTCTTACCTAGACCTACACCCCCATAAATGAAAAGAGGATTATATGCTTTTGCAGGCGTTTCTGCAACCGCTAGACTGGCAGCATGTGCAAAACGATTACTGCTTCCGATGACAAATGTTTCAAATATATATTTAGGGTTTAAGTATATTTCATCCGTAGCAGGTTCTTTATAATTGTTTTGTTTATCTTCTTCTTGCGATATATGTTCTTCTTCAGAAGAAATACATACAATCTTATAATTTATTCCAGATACTTGTTTTAAGGCGTTTTGTATGAGATTTAAATATCTTGTTTCTAAAATACCTTTTGCAAAATCGCTGTATATGGATAATATTATTTTTTCTTTTTCTGGATCAATGGATATGGGCTTTATAGGAAGCATCCAAGTATTGAAACTAATTTCTGTAATTTCTGGTTTGATGATTTCTAATGTGTTTTCCCATATTTTTTTAGACTCACTGTTCATTGTTAACCCCCTATGTGATAGCTTGTATTTGTGGAAAAAAAGAAAAAATAAAGAACAAGTATTAATATTATAGCATGTTATCCACAGAAATCTTAAAAAAAATAAAAAAAAGTATAAAAAAATTTAGAGTTATCCAGAGGTTATCAACAAACTGTTAATAACTTTGTAACATTTCAACATTTTTTTAAGTGATATCTGTGAATAATTTGGATTAATAGCTTGAATAGATCATATTTTGTATTTATTTGTGGATAAAAATAGAATAGAATAAATTTATTAATAATTTTCTTTGATTATGTATTATAATGGCGTAAAAAATAATATTTAAACATTCTTGACAGGTAGATATATCAAGGGTATAATTATTAAGCAACGTTTGACTAATTCTGTAATGAATATAGATTATAAAGTGAATTTGGAGGTGTTAGAAATGAAAATGACATATCAACCTAAGAAAAGACAAAGAAAAAAAGAACACGGTTTCAGAAAAAGAATGAAAAATAAATCTGGAAGAAGCATATTAAAAAGAAGAAGACTTAGAGGTAGAAAAAAATTAACAGCATAAGACCGCTATATGTGGTCTTTTTGTTTAATT
>JAKSCF010000548.1 GCA_022360735.1 Clostridia bacterium | reverse complement strand
GCATCTTTTGTATCGCTGTCAAATGATGTTATGGATTGTTGGGTTGTTTGGGGGGTGGAGTATTGGGTTTCTAAGTTGGCAATAAGAGAGTTTAGCGCATCACTAGAATATGTTGCAACATTTATCCATGTACTACCGTCATATCTCCACCATTTATTTGTATCTATAGTATTAACTAACCATCCGGTTTCGGGGTTTGGGTATGTGGTTGCTATGTCTGCATAAGTTGATACGTTTTCTTTTGGAATTACTTTCATATGTTGTTCTCTAAGTAGTTCGGCGTTTTCTCTGTTTGTTTCTGCGTTTGCTCTTGAGGTTTCGGTAGTTGTTCTTGCGTGCTCAGCACTTACTCTACTATTTTCGGCAGTTACTCTATTGTCTTCGGCATTTGTTCTATCAGTCTCTGCACTTTCTCTATTATTCTCAGCGATTATTCTGGAATCTTCAGCATTTACCCTATCACTCTCTGCGATTAACCTAGAAGACTCATCAGCGACTCTAGTATTTTCGGCTGTCACTCTTAAATTTTCAGCAGATTGTCTTTCAGATTCAGCAGTTACTCTATCAGTCTCAGAACCTACTCTGTTTGTTTCGGCATTTGTTCTAATGCTTTCTGCTGTTATCCTGTCTGTTTCGGCTATAGTTCTGGAGGTTTCTTGTGATATCCTTGCTGCTTCGTTTAATTCTCTTTGGTCCTCAGCATCTGAAAATTCTTGTATCTTGTTATTGCTACTATCTATAAGGCTTTCTAATGTTTCTGTTACAACTCCATTTTCAATTTTTGAATAAATTCTTGAAGAAGGATACATAATAACGCCGCGACCATTATATTTTTCTACTGTAATGGTTTGACCTTCTTTTGTATGGTGAAAGTATAATGCACCTGTCCTATAGTCGCATTTAAATTTATTTTCTACTTTGATCTCTTCATCTATATCTACTTCAACCATTCCTGCTACGCTAATACGATAGTATTTTTCTGGAATTTGTTTTAAATATGCTTTGTTTTCTGACACTACAATTTGTTCATTTAATATTTCTTCTGTGGTCAGATTTCCTTCTTCATCAACATTCCACTGTATATGTAATGGTGAGTTATAATCTATGTTCAATTTATTCACTTCCTTTTTAAAATAAAATAGGTCTAATTAAAGACCTCTAAAACAGTATTTTATTAAAATATTTTAATTTTATCTAAAACTTTATGTTTCTAATACATAAGTTACCATTGCTTGTGATTTAAGGTCATATTTATCTTCTGTCATAATCTCAACTTTACAAGATTCATGAAAAGGTAAATTTAATTTAGAAAGTGAATCTAATACTGGTTGAAATTCTATATATCTATAGCTATCACTAACACGATTCAAAAAACCAAATGGAACAACAGAACTTGATGCACCATCTATAGTAATTTTAACAACTACTTCATCACTAGTACCATTACCTCCTCCAGGAACTTCCTTCGGATAAATTGCTATACTTATTAACATTCCTTTTCCCGTTACATTCATAACAGTTACATACGAGTCCTCAGCACTTCCTGTTGTAGCTGTTGCTATTCGACCGCTTAACGCCATAATATTACCTCCCTATTAAATAAGTCAAATAAAGCATGTCATTAGACACGCCATCAAATATTCCATCTTTGTATTTAATATCAATCATTCCGTTTGTAT
>JAKSCF010000239.1 GCA_022360735.1 Clostridia bacterium | reverse complement strand
CAAACAAAGGTAGAATCACTATCACATTTGTGGACTATGAAAAAAGAGGAGGGAAAAATACTTCTCAGATCATGAAAAGCATCAGTGATGAATTCCATGATGATTTTCCAAGTGCTTTGATTACAGTGGAAAAAAATGAAATGGGGCCTCCATCAGGAAAACCAATCAATATAGAAATTAGTGGTAAAGAATTCGAAGAATTACTTTCATTAACAGATGAAATCAAAGATTATATTAATGAGGCAAAGATAGAAGGGATTGAAGGCCTGAAAATAGACTTGGATATTGGAAAACCTGAAATGGTTGTACATATAAACAGAGATAAAGCAAGACGTTACGAACTTTCAACCAGGGATATTGCTTTCACAATAAGGACAGCACTGTATGGGTCAGAAGTATCTGATTATAAAGATGGAGAGGATGAATATCCAATCCAGCTTAGAATGATGGATAAGTATCGTTATGATGCAGCTGCATTGCTTAATCAAAAAATCACGCTCCAAAATCAAAATGGGAAATGGATACAGGTTCCTATTTCTTCTCTGGTAAATGTAGAATATGGTACAACTTACGGAGCTGTTAAAAGAAAAGACATGAACAGAGTTGTTACTGTATATTCAAATGTAATTGAAGGTTATAATGCAGATGAGATCAATAAAAAAATTGCCGAACGGCTTAAATATTTTGATATGCCTGCCGGTTATGAATATTCATTTACCGGTGAACAGCAAGATATGAAAGAATCTATGGCATTTTTAAGTAAGGCCATGGTTATTGCAGTTTCACTTATCTTAATTATTTTGGTATCACAATTTAATTCCGTTGTTCGTCCGGTGCTTATTCTTGCGAGTGTTTTATTCAGTACGATTGGTGTATTTGGAGGTATTGCAACTTTTAATATGAATATTATCATTATTATGACCGGAATAGGCATTGTTTCACTTGCAGGGGTCGTTGTAAATAATGCGATCGTATTAGTAGATTATATTGAGTTACTTAAAAAGAGAAAACGTGTTGACCTGGGTATTGAAGAAGGTGGCATGCTAAATAAAGAACAATCTGTTGCCTGTGTTGTTGAAGCCGGAAAAACCAGGTTACGCCCTGTATTATTAACTGCGATCACAACTATTCTGGGACTGATCCCAATGGCTCTTGGTATGAATTTTAATTTCAGGACCTTATTGTCGGATTTCGACCCCGAGTTTACAATTGGAGGAGATATGGCAGCAATGTGGGGCCCGTTATCATGGACGGTTATATTCGGATTAAGTTTTGCAACCATTCTTACATTGGTGATTTTACCAACAATGTATCATTTGGCATATTTGATTAAAGCTAAAATTAAGGGAGTGGTTTAAACTGCAATGTCTTGTCCTAAAATAGTTCTACATGTTTATACTATTTTTTAAGCAGTCATTTTGTGTACTTGACTAGGTGTTTTGTAATTCAAAGATAAATGTAATCTATGTTCATTATAAATTCGAATTGCATTTTTTCCTGCTTTTTTAGCCATTTTTTGATTCATAAAGCAGCTATCAAGATAAAACTCACCTTTTAAAATGCCATTGACCCTTTCGGCCATGGCATTTTCATAACAATGGTTTTGTTCGGTCATACTGATGTGTATATTATTTTTCTTTAATGCTTTAACATAGTCATAACTACAATACTGCACACCTCTATCCGAATGATGTATTAGTTGGTGTTGTTTGGGTAATGCTTTTAAAGCCCGTTTTAAGGCCCTTAGACAACCTGCCAACTCTAAGGAATCACTGATATCATAGCCGACAATTTTCCTGGAATAAGCATCGGTTATTAAAGCTAAATAACAATGTCCTTTTACTAATCTCAAGTAGGTTATATCCGATACCCAGAGCTGATTGGGGCCTGTGGGAACAAAATCATTTATAAGGTTTTTGTGCTTGTAAAACCAATGGTTTGACTGTGTGGTTTTACGATAGCTTTTTTTAGGGATAACCAATAGATTTTGCTGGCGAAGAAAATTAAATAGTTTGTCCCTACCCATCTTTATATTATGCTCAATTAAGGCTGGTTTGATACCCTGGTAAAGCTTTCTGCCCCCTTCTCTGGGTAAAATCATTCTACGAGCTCTAATGATGCTAAGCACTGTTTTATGCTCACTTTCCCTGGCATACATTCTAGTTCGAGATTTATAGTAAGTATCCCGATGGATCTTTAAAAACCTACATACCTGGGCGGTCGAATAAGCCTTGTTATGTGTTGCCTTCATCACTAAGAGAAAAATTAATCGCGTTTTACTTTTTTTTTAAATGATTCGATATCCTTAAAGCCTAATTGTCGAATTGCATCTTCTAAATAGACCTGGTCAGTTAAATGTGTCAGGTCTTTTTCTACCAAAAGTTTCTCGAGTTGTTTAATCCTTTTTTCCAGTGATTTTACTTTATCTTTTTCATCCATAGTTTGAACTTTTACCTGAGTGTTTAATAAATCAAATCTACTATAATTTTTTATCCATCCATAAACGGTGCCCTGACCGATACCATAAATACGAACGATCTCATTCTTGGTAAACTTGCCCGATTCCAGTTCCGATAATACTTTTAATTTAAAACTTTCACTGTAACGTTTGATTGTCCTGTTATCTTTTAACATAATTATTTAAAATTGTGTAGAAGGTTTTCAGGACGGGACACTTACTTCATCATTCATTAATCGGTGTTCATTATTCATTATTCTTAACATCTCCTTTGAATTTCTTTAATAATCCCTCAATATCGCCACCAATCTCGCTGTTCTTTTGTTTCTCTTTCTCCAGTTCATCATTGGTTTGATTCAGACGCTCTTCCAATTTTGTTTTTTCATTGATAATTTGAGCAACTTCCTCACTTAAAGTATTGATTTCACGACGAATCTCTGCTAATTCATCTTCGGTAACAGCAGGTGCGGCTGAAGCAGCCTTCTCTTCTTTCTCAGCTTCTTTACTTTTTATTGCATTATAAGACTGTTTCATAGCCGATGCATTATTTTCAAGCATTTCTTTTTCTTCAGTGAGTTTGTCAATTTCAGCGTTTAGCTTATTCACAATTTCATCATGGCCTTGAAGTTCTTTTTTAAGCTTTTCATTTTCTGAATTTAAACCACTTAAATCATTTTGGTGTGCCTGCTTTAATTCCAGGATGACTTTATTATTTTTCTTTTGCTTTTTAATGATCTCTTTATTCTTTTGAACATAAGATATATAAGAGCCAAGGATTATTAATAAAGCGAGTACACTTAATACCATTGTTATGGCATAGATGTTTTTTCTTTTAGACAGGCTTTCTTTATGGGCATTTAACCTAGCTACTTCAAGGTTCAGTTCTTTTTTACTATTTTTCAATTCCCGGATCCGCTGGCTTTCAGGCTTTTGTTCTATACCACTTTGTATAGGACCCCTTTGTTTCATCAAAGTATCAATAAGTACATTATCTACATTCACCACAGCTTCCAATCGTTTTGCCAGTTCTACCATATTAAACCAGGTTCTGACAGTCATCGTATCTTTAAACGCCTTATAATGTTTATAATTCCT
>JAKSCF010000249.1 GCA_022360735.1 Clostridia bacterium | reverse complement strand
TGGAATTATTGTTAAATCACAAGGTTCAGGACAAAAAGTAGAGATCAAAGCTACCAATGTTGACCTTTTAGGAGAGGCACATCCTGATCATTATCCACTCCAGCCTAAAAAGCATTCTTTGGAGTTTTTAAGAGAAATTGCACACTTGCGTTTTCGCACCAATACTTTTGGTGCAATTACAAGGGTAAGACATGCAATGATATTTGCAAATCATAAGTTCTTTAATGATAAAGGTTATTTTAACATTCACTCTCCTATTATTACAGGATCTGATGCTGAAGGTGCAGGGGAAATGTTCAGAGTAACTACCCTGGATCCTAAGAACCCACCTTTAAATGAAGATGGTTCAGTAAATTATAAAGAAGATTTTTTTGGCAAAGCAACCAATCTTACGGTATCTGGCCAGTTGGAAGCAGAGTTAGCTGCTTTAGGGATGTCACAAGTTTATACTTTTGGCCCTACATTCCGGGCAGAAAATTCCAATACTTCCCGTCATCTGGCTGAGTTCTGGATGCTTGAACCGGAAGTAGCCTTCCATGATATTCATGATAATATGGACCTGGCAGAAGAGCATTTGAAATATGTTGTTCAATATGCTTTAGATAACTGTATGGAAGATCTTCAATTCTTAAGTAAAAGACTTCAGGATGAAGAAAAGAACAAAAAAGCTGAAGATCGTACCATGGAACTTATTGAAAAACTTAAGTTCGTAGTTGAAAATGATTTTGTAAGATTAACTTATAGCGAAGCCATTGAAATTCTAAAGAACTCCAAGCCAAATAAGAAGAAAAAATTCCAGTATATTATTGAAGGCTTTGGAATAGATCTTCAGTCTGAACATGAAAGATATCTTGTAGAGAAGCACTTCAAAAAGCCTGTGATTCTAACTGACTATCCTAAAGAAATAAAAGCATTCTATATGAAGCAAAATCCTGATGGAAAAACAGTAAGGGCTATGGATGTATTATTCCCGCAAATAGGTGAAATTATCGGGGGTTCTCAACGTGAAGAAAATTATGATGTGCTTTATGCAAGAATCAAAGAATTAGATATTCCTGAAGAAGAATTATGGTGGTTTCTGGAAACCAGAAAATTTGGCTCTGTACCTCATGCGGGATATGGACTTGGGTTTGAACGCCTCATGTTATTCATCACCGGAATGGGAAATATCAGGGATGTAATTCCATTCCCCCGTACCCCTCAAAATGCAGAATTTTAGTCGTAAATTTAATAGGTAAATTTGTATCTTAGTATCATAGATTAGCTCTTATTTAAGAAACTAATTAGGTGTTATATGTTAAATCAAAAACTGCAACAAAAGCTTTTACAAAAACTTTCTCCTCAGCAAATTTTGCTGATGAAATTGTTGCAGATTCCATCAGTAGCTCTGGAACAAAGGATAAAACAGGAAATTGAAGAAAATCCTGCTTTGGAAGAATCAGGGGATATTGAAACGGTAGAAGATGATTTTGACAATGAACAGGCTGAAACCGAAGAATATGACAACAAGGATGATGAATTTGATTTAGCGGATTACCTGGATGAAGATGATATACCTTCTTATAAGCTTTCTACGAATAATTACAGCTCGGATGATGAAAGAAAAGAAATTCCCTTTGTAAGTGGTGCCACTTTCCATGATTTATTAATTAATCAACTCGGATTAAGAAAGCTAAGCGAAAAAGAATATGACATCGCACTAACCATTATTGGGAATCTTGATGATAGTGGTTATTTACAGCGAGGAATAGAAGCGATGGTAGATGACCTGGCATTTACCCAAAACATTTCTACAGATAAAGATGAAATTTTAAAGATCCTTTCAATCATTCAGGAGTTTGATCCTGCAGGTGTGGGTGCCAGAAATCTACAGGAATGTTTACTGATTCAACTTAGAAAAGAAGATCAGGAAAAGCCTAGTATTAAACTGGCAATGCTGATCATTGATCGTTATTTTAATGAATTTACCAAAAAGCATTATGAGAAAATCATCAAGCGTTCGGATTCTACAGAAGACGAATTAAAAGAGGCTATTGATGAGATACTTAAATTAAACCCTAAACCGGGAAATTCATTAAGTGAATCGGCTAAAACGAACCATTACGTAATTCCTGATTTTATCATTCATAATAATAACGGGAGTTTGGAGTTAAGCCTGAACTCTAAAAATACTCCCGAATTACATTTAAGCAGAACTTATACAGATATGCTGGAATCTTATGCTGAAGGTAAAAAAACCAAACAGCAAAAAGATGCCTTTATGTTTGTAAAACAAAAAATAGATTCTGCCAAGTGGTTTATAGATGCCATCAAACAACGTCAGAATACTTTATACTATACGATGAATGCAATTATGAATTATCAGTTTGATTATTTCCTCACCGGAGATGAAACAAATCTGAAACCAATGATTCTGAAAGATATTGCAGAAATCGTTAATCTGGATATTTCAACAATTTCAAGAGTTGCTAATAGCAAGTATGTTCAAACACCTTTTGGCACTTTTTTACTTAAAAGCTTTTTCTCCGAATCCATGACTACTGAAAGTGGAGAGGAAGTTTCTACGCGTGAAATAAAGAAAATCCTGAGCGACTGTATAGATGCAGAAGATAAGAGCAAACCACTTACAGACGAACAGTTAACCAATATTCTGAAGGAAAAAGGTTATTCGATTGCCCGCAGAACCGTAGCTAAGTACCGTGAGCAATTAAGCATTCCTGTTGCACGTCTTCGCAAGGAATTATAATATTTAAATTATGGAAACACGATTAGCTAATATTGTTTCGTATGTCTTACATCCGATATTAATACCTACATATGCCTTTATATTACTCTTTAGCCAAAAGGCTTATTATGCAATGGTTTTACCTATGCCGGCAAAAATCAGATTATTACTTATCGTATTTGTATTAACCTGTGCTTTGCCATTGAGTATCATGCTAATGCTTAAGTACTGGAAGGTTATTGGCTCATTTCAAATGTATGAAAGAAAAGAAAGAAATATTCCTTTCCTAATAATGATGATATTCAATTTCTTTTTGTATTTTTTATTAAACAATATCCAGATCTCTCCGGTATTTAAATACTTTGCTTTAGGAGGTGCTTCTCTGGTCGTATTTGCATTTATTGTCAACCTAAAATGGAAAATAAGTATTCACATGCTGGCAATGGGAGCATTTTTAGGAATGACATTGGGCTTAACACTTATGTCGTTAATGGACAGCCCTCTTTATTTATTTTTCGTAATCTTTGGTGCCGGACTAACAGGTTTTGCCAGGTTAAAGTTAAAAGCACATACACAGGCACAAGTATATACCGGACTTTTATCCGGTATAGCACTTATGTTAATTCTTGCTTTATATTTTTAATAGAATAATCCTTAGAAAGGATTAAAGGTAATACCTATAGAAATTGGATAAAGTTCAGGTCCTTTATCTCCGCTAAACAATTTTGTAAGAGAGTAGAATACATTAAAATTTAACCATTTATATCCGAACTTCAAAGAAGTACCAAATCTGATTCCCTCTATATCTTTAATCTTTTTATACTTTACAACTTGGTAAATTCCGCTATTTGTAAGTTCTTCTCCTTTATATGTAGTATGATTATTCAAACGGAATCCCAATTTAGCTCCAATAGCTAAGCGAAACTTGCTAGGTGTTTTATAACGAATTTCAATAGGAAAATCTAAATAGTTAACAACAAATTTACTTTTATCAAATTCTATATCTTCATGTATTGGCACAAAAGTAATCGGAGTTTCATAAGGGTCTTTAATCGTTGTATTAGTAGAAAGCTTATGAGTAGTAACTCCAACCCCCATTCCCAGTCTGAACCTGCCATCTTTAGTCCAGATTTCCTTTTCATACATTGCATATATGCTATTACCAAAGCTCAATCCATGAATCTGCATTCCTTCCGGCTTGTTTCCCCAGATATCATAAAATAAATCAAATCCAAAATCAATTTTATTTCCTGCTTTGGTAGTAAAATCTTGTGCAAAAACTCCGCTTGTTAATAAAGCTAAGCCCAATACAATAAATATTTTTCTCATCTAATTATTAATTTTAACTGCAAATATACAATATTACTTTTTAGAATCTCAAGAAAGAATGATCCCATTTAAAGCGAAGTTAACTAAAATAACTCCTGTGCCCCCAGAGCTTAACTTTTCTTAACAAAAAAGCCTAGAGGAAAGGTGATTAGAGCTATTCGAAGTCATATCATTATTCATAAACTTTTAAAACATTTTCCAGAACCGGATTTGTATTTGTCTTATTCCAGGCAATTTTCAAAGTTGTTCTTTGCCTGATCTTATCCAATTCAATAAATTTTATATCCATATCGTATCCATATTTAAGAGAAGTAGGAACAATTGAGAATCCAAAATTATTTTCTACCAACCTGAATATTGAACTGGCATTTACAGTATAGTGCGAATATAAAGGAGTAAAGCCACTATCATCAAAAATCTGAAGTATTTTCTCATAAGATGACTTTCCAAAAGAAGAATCAAAAAATATGAAATGTTCATCTTTCAACTGTGATAAATTCCTAAAGTTTGCTTCATTAAGCTTATGTGCTTTAGGTAATACTAAGGAGAAAGTCTCTTTCAATACCGGCTTCACACTTAGCCCACGAGGCACACGTTCCTGCCTGACAAAACCAACATCTATTTCCTGATCAAGTAAGGCCTGTATTTGTTTATTATTGTCCATTTCACTCAAACTAAAATGAACCTTTGGATATTCTTTTTTAAACAGAAGTAGCAAGTCCGGAATTACTTTCTGCATAGCTGAACCAACATATCCTAGTTTTACTTTTCCGTCTATTCCCTCACTCAACAAACGTGTATAATCAATAATACTATCTAACCTTTTTAAATTACTCTTTATCTCTTTGTATAAATATTTACCTGCTATAGTTAACTCAACTTTTCGATTATGTCTCTCAAATAAAGCTACCCCAAGATTTTCTTCCATATGCTTTATCTGTCGGCTTAAACCGGGTTGCGAAATAAACAGTCTTTCAGCTGCTTTTCTAAAATGCAAATCTTCTGCTAAAGTCAGAAAATATTTAAAATGTCTAAGTTCTATTTGATTACTCATGATTATTAATGAATGATAAAAGTAGTCTTGTTGAATATCAAAACTAATTATAATTTTGCAAAAGATTAGAAAAATATTTTTAAATGAAAGACATAGATATTGCAAGAGCAGCGGAAATTAAGCCAATTACAGACATTGCAGCCCTGTTGAAAATTGATAGTGAAAATTTAGAGCAGTATGGTCATTATAAAGCCAAACTCCCGTTAAAACTAATTGATGAGAAAAAGATAAAAAAAAGTAAACTGATATTAGTGACAGCTATTACCCCAACCCCTCCCGGTGAAGGGAAAACAACAACTTCTATCAGTCTGTCCCAGGGAATGAATAAAATAGGCAAGCAAACCACTGTTGTATTGCGTGAACCATCACTGGGGCCGGTATTTGGAATTAAAGGTGGAGCTGCAGGTGGTGGATACTCGCAGGTAATTCCTATGGAAGATATCAACCTTCATTTTACAGGAGATTTATCAGCAGTTGAAAAAGCACATAATTTATTATCAGCATTAATTGACAATAATATTCAGGATAAGAAAAGAAGCCTTGGTTTAGATCCAAGAACAGTTACCTGGAAAAGGGTAATGGATATGAATGAGCGCTCATTAAGAGATATTGTTATTGGATTAGGTGGTACTAAACAAGGTGTTCCCAGAGAAACAGGTTTTAATATTACGGCGGCATCAGAAGTAATGTCAACTTTATGCCTTGCAAACGATTTGATGGATTTAAAAGAAAAACTGGGAAATATTTTTGTAGGTTTCACCTATGACGACAAACCTATTTACGCCAGAGACCTAAATGCTCATGGGGCTATGGCAGTAGTATTAAAAGACGCCATTAAACCGAATCTTGTCCAAACTTTAGAAGGAACTCCGGCTATTATTCATGGTGGCCCATTTGCAAATATTGCTCAGGGAACCAATACTATTATTGCAACAAAAATGGGTATGTCTTTATCGGAATACGTAGTTACTGAAGCAGGATTTGCTTCTGATTTGGGTGCTGAAAAGTTTTTCGATATTAAGTGTCAATACGGTAATCTGGCTCCAAGAGCTGTTGTATTAGTTGCAACGATCCGGGCTTTAAAATATCATGGAGGTGCTAAATTAAAGGATCTTTGTGAACCTGATATTGTTGCACTAGTAAAGGGATTGGAAAATCTGGATAAACATGTTGAAAATATGCGTGCATTTGGATTTAACCCGATCGTTGCAATCAATAGATTTACTTCCGATTCAGATACAGAAATTGAAATCCTGAAAAAACATTGTGATAAATTAGGTGTTAAAGTGTCTCTTGTAGAAGGGTGGGAAAAAGGTGGTGAAGGGACTACTGAATTAGCTGAAATGGTTGTAGATGCAACGAATGGAAGTTCACCTACTTCTTTCCAGCCTATTTATAAACATAGCATGCCGATAGAAGAAAAAATCAAAATCATTGCGCAAAAAATGTATGGAGCGGATGATGTTGAATATTCTTTAAAAGCAAGACAAGACCTTCAGAAAATTACCAGATTAGGACTGGATGGTTTAGCAGTTTGTATTGCGAAAACACAAAAATCGCTTTCAGACAAACCCGAATTAAAAGGCCGTCCACGTAACTTCATAATCAATATCAGGGAAATAGAAATTGCATCCGGAGCAGGTTTTGTGGTTCCTATTGCCGGAACAATCATGAGAATGCCCGGATTGCCAAGCACTCCCTCTGCTGAGGTGATTGATATTGATAAAGATGGAAATATTACGGGATTATTTTAAATCATTCCGGTGTATTTATAATTCAAATATTTATTTGATTAATAAAAGCGTAGCTCAAAAGGCTTCGCTTTTTTAGTGATAGACAAATTTGATTTTCTGGTATTAATAAATAAAAGAATATCTTTACTATTACTATTCAATAAGAAAAAAACAGAATATAATGTTGCCACTTTAATAGATGAATGTGATCAATTAACAGCAATATTCTATAAAACAATTAATACTGTTAAACAACAGGTAAAAAAATAATATCACATAGATCATTTAGCAACTATCAACTACCATGTGAAAACGATCAAAGTTTTTTCTTATATGATAGATGATATATGGTAGTTGATATATAAAAAAGCGGAAAACCATTCTCATAAATGATAATCCGCTTTGACTTGTGGGCCCACCTGGACTCGAACCAGGGACCAATTGATTATGAGTCAACTACTCTAACCAGCTGAGCTATAGGCCCTGAAAAATAAAAAAGAAGAATTCTTTTTTGTTTTCAAAAAGTGGTTGCAAATTTATATAATTTTGCGCTATTATTTCAAGTTTTTATAGAATTATTTTCATGAAATCAATTCGCAATATCATATTTGACTTTGGAGGTGTAATCTACGATATAGACTATGAAAAGCCTGTGCAAACATTTAAAGAAATAGGGATTGACCAATTTGATATGATGTATTCAAAGGCTGTGCAAAATCATTTATTTGAAAATCTGGAATGCGGACTGATAAGTCCTGCTGAATTTCGTAAAAGGTTAAAATCACATGAATATGCCCACCTGAGTGATGATCAAATCGATTATGCCTGGAATTCAATTCTTACAGGATTTCGAAAAGAAAGGCTTGAGCTTTTGGAGAAAATAAAATCAAATTATAATATCTATTTACTTAGCAACTCTAATATTATTCATTATAATGTATTCTTAAAAGAATTTCAGAATATTACCGGGTATGATTCATTTGATGATCTGTTTTTGAAAGCTTATTATTCTTTTAATATAAAATGCCGTAAACCGGATTTGGCTGCTTATGAATATGTATTAAAGGATGGGGCAATTAAAGCAGAAGAAAGTCTTTTTATTGATGATTCAATACAAAACATTGAACCGGCAGAAAAAGCAGGTCTAAGCGCTTATTACCTGGATTTAATGAAAGAAGACATGGTTGACCTTTTCGAGAAAAAAGGAGCTTTAAAAGATTCTGTATTAAAAAAACTTTAATCTTCGGCATAAACTTTTTCAACCTCATCCAATACTTTAAGAATTTCTTCATAAGATTCAAGATGTACTAATTGCATACGATAAGGTTTGAAATTTACATATCCTTTAAAGTAATCGGAATAGTGTTTTCGCATTTCCAGCAGTCCTGTGCGTTCACCTTTCCATTCAACTGATTTTTTAAAGTGGATTTTGCAAATTTGTATGCGTTCTTTAATATTGGGCTTTTCTAATAATTCACCGGTATTTAAATAATGTTTGATCTCTTTAAAGATCCAGGGATTTCCATAAGAACCACGGGCAACCATTAATCCATCTACCCCAAAATTATCTTTAAAATATTTTGCACTTTGTGCACCAAATACATCTCCATTGCCAAAAATTGGAATATGCATTCTTTGGTTTTTCTTAACCTCCCCTATTAATTCCCATTCAGCTTTTTCCCTGGGACGCATGGTTCTGGTACGGCCATGAATGGTTAAAGCTTTAATACCTACATCCTGCAAACGCTCGGCAATATCAACTATTTCCTTATGCTCATTATCATAACCCAATCTGGTTTTCACAGTAACGGGAAGTTTGGTAGCTTTCACCACTGCTTCAGTCATCTTAACCATTTTGGGAATATCATTCAAAATCCCGGAACCAGCCCCTTTTGCAACCACTTTTCTAACCGGACATCCGTAATTAATATCTATAATATCCGGATTTGCCTGTTCTGCATATTGTGCAGCTTTGATCATCGATTCAATATTATGGCCAAAGATCTGAATTCCTATAGGGCGCTCAAACTCGGTAAAATCCAATTTCTTCACACTTTTAGCAGCATCACGTATTAATCCTTCAGAAGAAATAAACTCCGTATACATGATATCTGCTCCCATCATTTTACAAACATAACGGAATGGAGGATCTGATACATCTTCCATAGGTGCAAGCAAAATAGGGAATTCTCCAACTTCAATATGATCTATCTTTACCATTTTAGCATTTTTAGAAATGCAAAATTATTAATTTTACCTTTTAATTCTTTAATTTTTAGAAATGTTTGGAAAAGAAGCTTATCTGGGAAGATCAACATATCGAATACAATTCTTAAGTTTGCTATTAATCATTGTGTTATCCATATTATTTTTTAACATATTTGGGTTAGCACTTGCACTCCCGATATGGGGAAATGACCTGGTAAAGGAAGTTGGGAATATTACAAACTATGATGATCCTACATCCATTGGCTTTTTAAAATATGTGCAATTAATTAATCAATTAGGATTTTTCTTTTTCCCTCCTTTACTTTTTGCATTTCTGGTCCACCGTAGAGTGATGGATTATCTAAAACTAAACGTTCGGATAAACATAAATCAAATATTCCTGGGAATTCTGTTAATATTTGTAAGTGTTCCGTTTATTGCATGGCTTGGTGTGATAAATCACAAAATGGTTCTTCCGGAATTTTTATCCGGCATCGAAAACTGGATGAAAACAAAAGAAGGTGATGCTATGAAACTCACCAAAATATTTATACAAGCAAATTCATTTGGGACTATCATTGTTAACATGCTTTTAATTGCTGTAATTCCGGCAATAGGAGAAGAATTACTTTTCAGAGGAGTTTTGATACGTTTTTTCAAAAAATGGTCAGGACATATTCATTTGGCTGTCATCTTATCATCCTTTTTATTTAGTGCCCTGCATTTACAGTTTTATGGATTTTTACCACGTTTTGCATTAGGTTTAATACTAGGGTATAGTTTTGTCTGGACCGGAAGTTTATGGGTACCCATCATCCTTCATTTTGTAAATAACGGATCCGTTTTAGCCATATTTTATGCTACTAACTCCGAAGAGTTATTAACCGGAGAGAAGGAAATTCTTGTTCAATCAGATAATACTATTGGAGTCATTATAAGTATTCTTTTAACCCTATCATTATGCTACCTAATATATAAACAAAAGAAAAGTCGTTTTCAGGTCTAAAACTATTTTTAAAACACAGGAAAACTCAATGTATCAAAAAAAGGGAACCAAATTGGTTCCCTTTTTCTCTATATAAAATAATTGCTATTTTAGGTTTGTTTTTTTGTTACTTGAGTAAGCAACTTTTAGTGCGTTCGCTTGACGAAGTTCCTGTTTGATGTCTGTTACAACACCCATTTTAGTTTCTTTGTCAACCTTTAAAGAGGTTATTAGTTTTTTCTTGTCTGCCTCATTTCTCGCTTCTCTTTCTTTAAAGATAAACTCTTGAATATCTTCAACAGTAGCAAAGCGATCATTTAACTGGATACGAGATTCTGTACCAAATTTTTTATTGGTTGGAGGACCAACATAAACAAAACTAACCAATGATTTCTTTTCAAGCTTTTGTACATCTGTTGCCTGTGGTAAGTTATTTCTAACCAACACATCAGCCTGACGCATGGTAGTAGTTACCATGAAGAAGAAAAGTAGCATGAAAATGATGTCTGGTAATGAAGAAGTACTAATTGCCGGCACTTCTTTTCCGCCTTTTTGTTTAAATCTTGACATATTATTTCCCTCCTTTATCTTCTGGTTCTGCTTCAGATACACGTTTAGGAACAGCCTTATTTATCGCTTTAATCCTATCTTTAGAAATAAGTTTATCATATTCTCTTCCAAAGTTTTCTAATGCAACACGGTTTTTCAACTCTTCCTGATGGTCTGTAAAGCTGGCTATGCGTTTGAGAACGTCTTCGAGGAAACTACCTTCCTCTCCAGCGCGGACCATACTGACGGCAAGCTCGGAAAAAACTTTGGGGTGTTGTCCCATGGCAACGGCCAAACGCGTGCCGTCGGCCACTTCACCACGAACTTCTTCCAGAACCAACTTTAAAGCGGGGTTGGTTGACTGTTTATGCAATAACTCAAGCGAACGGAGCAAGGGGACGCCTGATTTCAATAAATCTGCCAACTGGGTGTAG
>JAKSCF010000626.1 GCA_022360735.1 Clostridia bacterium | reverse complement strand
CGATCTATCAGGTGATGCCCAAGGGCGTTCTGGTGCCGCGCGACGATGAGGACGTGGCAGCGGCCTTGGCGATCGCGCGGCAGGAAGGCGTGTCGCTGCTGCCGCGCGGCGGCGGCACCTCCCAATGCGGGCAGACCGTCAACAGCGGGGTGGTGATCGACGGCAGCAAGCATCTGAACCGCATCCTGGAGATCGACTCGCAGGAGCGTCGCTGCCGCGTCCAGCCGGGCATCGTGCTGGACGAGCTCAACAAGGCGCTGAAGCCACACGGCCTGTGGTTCCCGGTCGACGTCTCCACGTCGTCGCGCGCCACCATCGGCGGCATGACCGGCAACAACTCCTGCGGTGCCCGCTCCCTGCGCTACGGCACCATGCGCGACAACGTGATCGCCATCGAAGGCTTGATGGCGGACGGCAACCGCATCCGCTTCGGGCCGACGCCGGGCGATCTTGCGGGGGTCAACGAGCCCTCCCCGGCCCGCGACCTCTTCGCCGATCTGCTGGCCCTGGGCGCCCGGGAGCAGGACGAGATCCGCGCCCGCTTCCCCGACCTGATGCGCCGGGTCGGCGGCTACAACATCGATGCGCTGATACCCAACGGTCCCGAGAACAACCTGGCGCATCTGCTGGTCGGCTCGGAAGGCGGCCTCGCTTTCTCCACCGAGATCGAACTCAAGCTCTCCCCCCTGCCGCGCAACAAGGCGCTGGGGATCTGCCACTTCCCGACCTTCTATGCGGCGATGGACGCGGCCCAGCACATCGTCGAGCTAGGGCCGACGGCGGTCGAGCTGGTCGACCGCACCATGATCGAGCTGTCGCGCGGCATCGAGATCTTCCGCCCCGTGGTCGAGCGCTTCGTGCGCGGCACGCCCGATGCGCTGCTGCTGGTCGAGTTCGCCGAAGAGGAGCAGGACGAGAACCTCAGCCGCCTGAAGGCCTTGGGCGCCTTGATGGGCGATCTCGGCTTCGCCTGGGACAAGGACCCGGCCCACTGCGGCGGCGTGGTCGAGGCGATCGACCCCGACTTCCAGAAGGCCGTCTGGGAGGTCCGCAAGCAGGGCCTCAACATCATGATGTCCATGCGCAGCGAAGGGAAGCCGATCTCCTTCGTCGAGGACTGCGCCGTGCGCCTGGAGGACCTGGCGGAATACACCGACCGCCTGACCCAGGTGTTCGAGAAGCACGGCACCAAGGGCACCTGGTATGCCCACGCCTCGGTCGGCTGCCTGCACGTGCGCCCGGTTCTGAACCTCAAGCTGGACGAGGACGTGCGCAAGATGCGCGCCATCGCCGAAGAGGCCTTCGAGATGGTGCGCGAATACAAGGGCTCGCACTCCGGCGAGCATGGCGACGGCATCGTCCGCTCCGAGT
>JAKSCF010000546.1 GCA_022360735.1 Clostridia bacterium | reverse complement strand
GTATCCCTAAATTATTCCCATCTCCATTTAAAAGATATACTATAATTTTATTATTGACTTCAAACACTTTGTTTATAGTAGCTTCAAATTCTATTTCTTTATTATTGATTAGTAGTTTGTTTGACTCTATTCTCACATTTTACTCCTTTCAAAATTGTAAAGGACCCTGAATCTTCTTTTAGCATGACCCGCTGTCCAGTTTTCCCAGAACTTCCAAGTGGCGGATGCTCTTAAAGAATATTTGAAGAATTTATTATGCCTCTCTTATTTCCAACATTTATAAAATATTATTCTTATCTTTTATTTAACTAGATTATTATATCACCATTCACTTACGGACTCTCCTATAACTTCTCCTTTACTAATATCTATCTCATAATGACCTCCTCCGTGATCATTCACTATAAGATTATTTTTATAATTTAGACCAATGCTTATTACGCATTTCTTTTTCATATGTCCAATTTTCCTTAATAAGTCTCCAATATTCCATATTATATTTCCATCAATATCAACCGCATAAACATTATCCTCTGGTTGCTTAATATTAAAGTTTAGGCCATTTCCATTTAATAGATGTACTATAATCATATTCTTAGCTTCAATTATTTTTTTTATAGTCGCTTCAAATTTAATTTCTTTATTCTGTAGTATTAATTTATTAGATTCTATTTTCATATTTTTACCCCTTTCATAATTGCAAAGGTCCTGAACCTATAGTTTCTATTAGGTCAGAGAAATCTCCTATATATTGTCTAAAAATCCGGGCTATTTTTTCAATTACAAATTAGAATCTATATCCCTGAACATTCAATACCACCATATTATTTAAATCAATATAGTAGCTTAATCCGCCAACATCTGTAGCAATAAATACCGTATTTCCATCTTTATCGCTTTTTACATTAAAACCAGTAAAATATATTGTTTTGTCTACTATATCATGAATATTCCAGATTATTTTTCCTTCTTTACTGATTGCATAAATATTATTTGGGGGCTGTTTAGTAACATCACCCGTACCCATATTTTTTACTAAAACTATTAAATAATCTTTAACTTCTTTTACTTTATTAATTTCATATTGTAATGTAACTTGAGTAGTCTCTAATATTAATTTTTTGCCATCAACCTTATATTTAATCATATATATTTCACTCCTTTTTAATTTTATAAGTAAGTAAAATATTTTCATCAGTTTATCTATTGATATAACCCTAACGTGTTCCTTACTAAACAGCAAGTTTTGATATTCCAAATTTTATATATACTTTGTGTTATCTTCTATTATTTGCTCCAAGAATTCTTTAATATACAACCATTTAGAGGATCAATAATAGCAACAATACCACAAGCCGTCCTTATGCGCATCTTATTATTGTCTTCCTTCTCACATGAAGTGAATATAAATTCATCTCTATATTTATTATAATTTTCAAATATAGTCTTTATGTTCCATACTAATTTTCCTTGCTTGTCTAAACAATAAATATTACTTGTAGGCTGTTGTCCAATATCATTACTTTTAGTATTCCATAACTGAATTATATACACTTTTTCAAATTCTATAATTTTTCTTATGTCATAATCAAATTTTAATATTTTATTATCTATCTTTATTGTACCATTGCCTATTATATTATACATTCATAATCACCACTTCAAATTATTATTTATAAGCTCGCCCTCCAATAATTTGCTTAGTTTTAACATCAATGATATAGTTCATTCCAATAAACTCAGCTGCTACTAAATTATTAGATTTATTTACCCTAATTGCTGTATAAAGCCCATCTTTACCTACAATATCTTTTAGATTCCAAACGATATTACCATTCAATCAACCCAATAACCATTTACTTTTAAAGAATTTCTAGAAACATTATAATTCATCATAATATCCCCTCCTAATTCTGCAAATTGCATCTAAATGAAAAGTTACCAGTGTATGCACCATTTAAGTCAAATTGTAATCCTCCTCCTAGCCCTCAGCCATCAATTGTGAAAAGACTGTGTCAGATGCCACCAGTTTGTCAAGCATAAAAAGACAAACTGGTGGTGTCTGGCCCCTTTTTCTCGTGACGTGCTTTATTCTTTAATCTTTATGTTTTTAAATTCCATTACGCTTTTTTCTACGTTGCCAGAATAATCCTGAGTATCGGCATTCATTGCTTTATAAAGCTCGTTTTTTGCGTTAGTGATATCAATACCAATATCATAGATATTCTCTTTCGTATTTACGGTAAATGTAACCAAGGCCGGTTTGTTTGTAAATAATAATGCATTTAGCGGCTCCAGTAACGCATTATAATTGTCTTTTATTGTTTCATTTTTTAGTGCATCACGTGTCATGTTGCCACGATAATTGACAAAATATAGCTCCTTAAAGATTTCATTTCCGTCATAGATATAGTAATCTACCAAAGTATCCGGTTTAATATGACCTCTGTATATTATTTCAAATTCATTTTTGTTATTTTTGTCAACCTGAAAAGAATCTAAATTTTGTTCCATCAGAAAAACTATCAAAAGAAAAGGATCATTCATTTGTTTTATACCCAATGGCATACCTTTTATAGATTCCTTTATCATTTTAATGGAATTTTCAAATTCCTTATTTAAGGTAATATTACCTTTGCTATCAATGCTGAAATCGGAAGCTTTCATATCAAAAGTGTAGAATCGAGATGGTTCAAACGTATCGCCTGAAAATTCTTCAATAGTTTTTACAAAAGTTGTTGAATTGGAGAAGGTATTTTGGCTTATTGCGATAGTGCTTTTATAGTAAGGTTTTCTTACAAAAGTAGCGTTTACATAACCGTTCATACTGCCATCAGTAGATGTATCTTTATAAACTGTCTCATCAATTGCAGTATATTGAAATGAATTTGCATTATTAAAAAGCTTTAAGTAATCATTTAATGATTCATCCTTATTTGCATTATTGCCTGTACAACCGCTAAATATAGCAGACAAGAAAATCATTATAAAAACTGCTTTTTTCATTTTTATCACCACTCTATTTTAATCTTGTCATCTAATCTTTAAAGTCTAATCTCGATTGGAAAAATGTATTTAATTTGTCTATTTATTACTGTACACTCTTTCTTTCTCTTTTTCAACTCTTTTCTTTGGACTTATTTCTAAATCCTCGGGAAAAGACCGGGGTCACTAATTATTTTAGAGACGCCTGATTTACTTAGTCCTATAGCAATACTAATAGATTTAATAGCAGGTGCGCATGATTATCCATTATACAGTATGCATAAATTTTAAACTGATATCTTTTCTTGTATTCTCTTATTACGTTTATGTATACTTGTTTTTCTTTTCCTGTTTATAAATACTTTTTCACCATTATTGCCTCTCACTATCACATGATATAAGGCTCCTTCATAATGTATCCTTGGTTTTCTTGACATTTCATCACCTATTACTATTT
>JAKSCF010000383.1 GCA_022360735.1 Clostridia bacterium | reverse complement strand
GGACATACTGGAGCCCTGAGGCAATAAAACGGGTAGCAGGCTACGAGCTGGAAGGCATAGCAAAGGACGGAATCATCCACCTCATAAACTCGGGTGCGACGACACTGGATGGTACAGGTCAGCAAATAGATAAAGATGGTAACCCGTGTATGAAGCCTTACTGGGATATAACAGATGAAGAAGCCAAGAGATGCTTGGAAGCGACGGAGTTTTGCCCGGCCAATGCAGGCTATTTCCGTGGCGGCGGATTTTCTTCCCGGTTCTACTCAAAGGGCAATATGCCTGTCACCATGTCCCGTGTGAACATCATAAAAGGCCTAGGCCCGGTACTGCAGATAGCGGAGGGCTATACAGTACAGCTGCCAGAGGAAGTGCATCATAAAATCGACATGAGGACAGACCCCTCATGGCCTACCACATATTTTGTACCAAAGACAACGGGCGAGGGAGCATTCGAAGATGTCTACTCAGTCATGAACAACTGGGGAGCAAACCACGGCGCAATCTCCTACGGCCATATTGGTGATCAGCTGATCACCTTAGCCTCGATGCTCAGAATCCCTGTATCGATGCATAACGTGGAGGATCATCGAATCTTCCGGCCAAAAGCATGGGCTGCGTATGGCACGAAGGACTTGGAGAGTGCGGACTTTAGAGCCTGTGCTGCTTATGGTGCGCTTTATAAGAAGTAAGTGAATTTTCCAACTGCTCATATTATGCTATTATGACACAACAATGACGATGGCTTAAGAGGGATAGTCTCACCGAAAGCATCCTTGATCCGTCGGGGCAGATCATTGCCTCCCAGCGGTTCGATGTCAATGGCCAGAGCACCGGATGGTACAGCTACAACTATACTTTGGCTTTTCCTGAAAAGCCAGTTCCAATACCTACAAATTTACCTACTAATCCAATAATGCCGACACCAGCACTATAGCATCGAAGGGGGTAAAATAATGAAGGCAAACAAAAAACCCATATTCATTTGTGCAGTATTAGTAGTATTCTTAATATTGGTATTAGCATATGGTTGTATACTTAAGTATCCAACTTATAGATTTCTTGATAAAGAGGAAGGATCTGAGAAGGTTGAGATAGATGATGTGATATATGTAAGCAAACCAGATTCGCAGTGGAAAATTATGTTTGCCGACAAACCGCTAGGTTTTGTTGAAAATCATAAAATGATGGCTTTTGAGTCCAGCATATTTATAATAGTGATTTTGTACATATTAGATATACAGTAGAGACAAGTAAATATTTTCCCCATCTGTTTTGTCGGGAAGATATGGTGCTCTTAGAGCCATCTGCTGAAAGTGTAACCGGTGTAGAATTTGTGCGGTGGGGTAATGAAGACTATGAATACGGAACAAACATCATTCAAGATCAGAAGTTAATTGAAAACATATTTGGTGTGATAGAACAAGAGAGTGTGGAACTATATGGTAATTTCAATAATGTAGGTCAAGTATATTGTTACAATGATAGTATGCAAGGCTTAACATATGGGTTAGGATTTATAGAAAAGGATACAGATTATTATTTCTTTATTTACTCTGAAAAAATCTATGTATTAATTCCAAGGGAGCTTGGAGAAATTATAAGCAACTATTTTGAGGAGTAAAGATGTATACATCCTTATTGTAGCATTTAAATACCAGTAGTATTAGTATTGATATAAGCACACGGACCTATAATCCCTCTTTGAGTTATGCACATGCTGACTAGTTGTATCGTTGAATATACAATCCCCAGCATGTTGGTATTAATAACCACAATTTCCGATAGTAGTACAGGCTTTGCCACATTGATTTTTTACAACAACACCAACAATGGACGTTTCCTGACACAGGACAGCTATAAGGGTAATACTTCTGAGCATACACGAGCAATCAATTTGTGAAAGTTATGGCCAGCTTATGGATGCAGCATCTGTACGGAGACAACCTTTAGAAGAACATGACATAAAATAGTTATATGGAGGCATATTGAGAATATTTAGAAAAAGTGGAGCTATATCGCTTTATCTATAGCAATATTAATCATCTTTTCCGTTGCTTTACTATATTTTTTTATCGCAAATTTTAATTTTGGAGATATGGTATTTTATTTCATACTTGTATTATTAGCTATATTAGTTTCTATAGTATCAATCAAAAATGATATCAATTACAAAATAATGATTGATAATAATAATCTTTTTATAAATCATCAACATATATTTAAAAGTAAAGAACGTGTAAAATTAGCATGGGAAGATATATCATTTATACAATATAGTGATACTATCACATTCATGAAATCATTCAGGATTGGTAATAGATATAAAGAGATTAAAATTGCAATTAATACAATAAGTAATAACAAAGATTTATTAGAAATCATCATACAAAAAATAGAAGCTTATGATAATATCTTTATTGATAATCGAGTTCAAGATTATATAAAGTAATTGTTAATAGAATATCAAATAGAAGAGATTATAATAGGTTCATGGGAATCGCCATACGAGTGATGCTTGGCTTGCCTTGCTTCCTATAAATAAAAAGGATTTTGACATACCTTTGACGAATCATATGATAGAGCAGGAGGTGCCATCATGGCTAGAATTACCGGTATTGGCGGTGTGTTTCTCAGGACCAAGAGTGATCCTAAAGAACTTTTGAAATGGTATCATGAAGTACTTGGGCTTGATGTATCAGATATTGCGATCAATTTTCTAACTCCCAATGAACTGACGCTGATTACCTTTGACAATAAGGCAGGGGAAGCCATTCTGAATTTCACGGTAGACAATCTGGGTGAATTCTTGGAGGGACTAAAGGAAAAAGGTGTGGCCATCCATCATGATATCAAAGATTATGATTATGGAAGGTTTGCGCAGATCAAAGATCCATTTGATAATATCATCGAGCTTTGGGAGACGAAAAAGGAAGCATATATCAAAATGGTGGAAAATGAAATAGCTGAGTACAGGAGACAATTTGAATGATCAAATAATGATTATAGTTGTCTTTGCTATTTTCTAGGCTAGGATTTTAGCATCAAATCATCGCCTATCTTTCAGTCCTATTCTACTCTATGATGAGATGATGAATAGACGCTTTTCCCTTCAATGATTGTTTTATGGACATTCATGTCATGATCTACTAAAACCAGATCAGCGTAGAGTCCTACTTGGATCGACCCACGTTCATGGGCAATTCCCAGGTGACATGCAGGATTGTATGATGCCATTGCGATGACATCATACAGTGGCATGGATGTGTGTTTGTGAAAGAGGTATATAGCTTTGTTCATTGTCAAGACACTGCCTGCCAATGAGTCATCTGCGAGCCTTGCACTGGTAGGGGTCGTATGCACGGCAAGGTTACCCAGCAGATATTCCCCCGGTGGCATACCTCCGGCACGCATGCAGTCAGTCACCAGGATAATATCTCGTTTATCTTTCATCCGGCAAATTAAGGGAAAGAGTTCCTTTCTAAAATGTATCGTATCAGCGATAATCTCTACTTTTATATTGGGACAAAGCAGGGCAGCGCCAGCTAGACCGGGTTCCCTGTGGTGAATACCGCTCATCCCATTGAAAAGATGGGTGACTTGCGTTGCTCCTTTTTCAAATGCCATGCAGGCTTCTTCGTATTTTGCAGTCGAATGCCCAAGAGAAACGATTATTTTTTTGTCCACAGCCCATGGTATAAAGTTATCTGAAACCTCAGGAGCAATGGTTATCATTTTTATGGTATCTGAATTTTTTTCGATAAATTCTTTTTCAGGTGGCTTCAGATAT
>JAKSCF010000544.1 GCA_022360735.1 Clostridia bacterium | reverse complement strand
TTCTCTAAATCATAATAAAAAACAGAAGTGTCTTTGAATAGCTTAACCGAGCATTAGTTGAAAGCAAAAAAAAAATCCTTTCAAAAGGATTTGATCATATATCTTCATCTATTTGGAATATCTCTGCCATGATTCTATTCCCTTTTGGTGTTGGATGTAATCCATCTAAATACCATTGGGAAACATCTTTGGATTCCTTTATTTTTTTTTTAAATCCATCACAAAAGTCTATGACCTGTATATCAAGCCCTTTGACAAACTCATATATCCATTCTCTTAACTGAAGCAAGTCATTATTGATTTTATGAAAATGTGATGGAGAAGTCTGAGCAGCCCACTCCCTAGCTGTCATTTCCGGGTCACACAAGAGTGATACCCCAATGATAGGAATAATGTCTTTTTCAAATGCCTGATTTACCATCCCCATAATATTTGAACGAATGATGCTCAAGGGTACGCCCCATCTCTAAATCATTTATCCCACCCATGAGCATAACATACATGGGTTTATGTTCAACAACATCTTTATAAAATCTAGCCAACATCCCTGTTGTCGTGTCGCCACTTATGCCTTTATTAATCATTTCTATGCCATATTTTTCTTCTACTATGCTTGTCCAAGCTTCAGACTTTTTTACACCATAACCAGAAGTTAAGCTATCCCCTATGCATACAATTTTCATACGTTACACCTTTCTTAACCTTAAGATGGTATCCCGTACAGGATACCATCTATATTACTTCTTTAAATCATAATATATAATTTCTTATATTTCAATTTTTATTTATATCAGTTCAGCTCTTTCAAGCATCCTCTGCATAATTGCTGCCAATTGTGCCTTGGTCATAGTCTCTTTAGGCATAAATTCTCCCTTTTCATTACCGATAATCATGCCATTCTTTGCACAAATAGCAACATATTCTTCAGCCCACTTTCCAATTTTTTCTTTGTCCACAAATTTTTCCAACTCCTGCTGCAGCTCTCCTTCTGAATAATCAATTTTTAGACCTGATATCTTCATGGCTCTTACTACTAAGGCTGCCGCTTCTTCTCGAGTTACATTTTTTTGTGGTCTAAAGGTATTGTCTTCGTATCCATTGATAATACCATATTCCAGACCTACTGCTATTGCCCCAAAATAGGATTGGTTTGTATTAATATCATTGAAACTTGCTTCCGTTCCTTTTTCTCCCAGTCCTAATGCTCTGACTACGGTCTGAGTGAAGAATACTCGATTAACTTGTTCATCTGGTTTAAAAATAGTGTCCGACTCTTCTTCAACAATCATTCTTGAACCCATTTCATTGCAAATTGCTTCTCCCCAGTGTCCTTTGACATCTAGATAATCCTTTGGATTCCAGATAACTGAATAAGTACTATTGGTCAAACTGTTAATCCTCGCATAATATTTGCCGTCTTTTTTTATAATTTGTGTCGGTACATGACAAGTTGTTCCATCTGGGTATACAATTAGTCCTGTTGTAATTTTACTGGCGTCAACATTCTCTGGTATAGTAATGGTTCTTTCCACGTATGCATTAAACTTATTGACATTGACCGTTTCATTTTTATAAGTACAGCTGATTTTAAAGTCTACCGGAGGTACTACTAAAGAGAAAGTATTTGCTTCAGCTGTATTTTGTACTACTTTTACCATACTAGAAGGCGTTTTTCCAATTTCTACTTTTACGTCAATGTCTTTTAATTCTACCTCTTCTCCAAATTGCTTGGATACATCCTCAATTTGAATTTGTGTTGTTGGAAGAGTATACGAAGCTTCTTTTGTATTTAATTTTAGAACAGCTTCTTGAGCTTCCATATCCTTAATCATTTTTCCATTTAGGCTGCCTACTACAGTTTCTGCTTTTTCAACCACTGGTAATTGTATGGTTGGGTCTTTCTTTTCTTTGCTTAGTATCTCATTGATTAATGATTCATCTAATTTGATTGTTGCTTTTGTTTCATTTTGAGATGTCTCTATTTTTCCTGCCACTTTAGATTGTCCATTTACGGTTACTTCAGCATCAACGGTTTTAGAAATTTTAGATTTACTGCTGGACGATTTGCTTCTTATTGTAAAATGAAACGTTTCTGAATTACCGGCTTCATCTGTTACAATCAATTCATAATTTCCAGAACCGCTGATCTCTGTTCCGGATTGATAAGGTATACCGTTTAAAGTTGCTGTATCGTTTGCACCAAAAGTTGGCTGCAATATTGTGCCCCTTGAATAAGTATTTTGATGGATAACACCTGAAACCTCCGGTCCCTCAAAGTCCATGGTCAATCCAATAGCTGTATGTGTCCTTACTCTATCCTCTATATCTGTTACCACAATTGTAATGGCTTGGTTAGTACGTGCAATGTTATCAATCATCTCTTGTCTATCATATTCTATGGTCCATTGCCCTGTTTCATCGTCATATACTATACCATCATCTAAATCTTTAACTATTCCAGGTCCAAAATCTATTGTCAAATCTTTAATGCTTGGGGGTGTAATTCGACCTGATAAAGTAAAAATATCATTGATTAAATGACTAATATTAATAACACTGTTGTTTTGAATCGAGTCAAAGAATATATTGGTAGGATTTTCTGTCCATTTAGCATATAAAATCGTATCTTTCATGATCGTATATGGAAAAAATGCTTTATCAGTAAGGGTTTGATCGGTATACCATCCTTCAAAAACATAATCATCTTTAGCAGTTATTGGCTGTGCTTGTATGGTTGTATTGTAGTCTTCAGTAATGCTTGATACAGAACTTCCTCCATTCGCTTCAAATGTGATAGTATATTTATTTGGAGTCCACTTTGCATATAAGATTATGTCTTCAATAATCGTGTATGGAAATGAAATTTTATTTTCAAATGTCTCTTCAGTATAATATCCTTCTAAAGTATGCCCCGCTTTAGAAATATTAATATCTTCGTCATTAATATCTGTGCCATGAAGCCTCAAGATATCTTCTATACCAACATCTCCACTATTTTCTATCTGTACACGATGCATATTTGCTGTCCACTGGGCATACAAGGTCACATTACTGCTTCCCATTGTAAACGTATCTCCACTTGCATAGCTTGTTCCTGCTCCATTGGCTAAGGTATTCCATCCTGAAAAGGCATAACCTGTTCTGGTTAAGGTATTTGCATCCAGTACCGTTACAGTTGCACTTTCTAGATAATCATTACCATCTGTTGGTGCAATTCCCCCATCACTGCCATTCCCTTTATAAGTAACTGAATAGGTGGGTAAGGCTGTCCACTGGGCATATAAGGTCACATTACTGCTTCCCATTGTAAACGTATCACCGCTTGCATAGCTTACTCCTGTTCCATTGGCTAAAGTATTCCATCCTGAAAAGGCGTAGCCTGCCTTGGTTAAAGTTCCTGCATCCAGTACCGTTACAGTTGCATTTTCTATATAATCATTGCCATCCGTTGGCACAGTTCCACCATCATTTGTGTTGCCGTTATACGTTACGGTGTAGACTGGTTTGGTAGTAAAAGTGGCTGATGTAAAAGTAATAGCATTATCCGATACATCTTCTACGGTTTCACCTATTGCCACATAATAATCCTGATCGTAATTTAAATCTGTAACAGGATCGATGGTAATAACCGTTTTTTCTGCGTTTATGGTTGCATCAAAGCTTATGGGATTGCCAGTATCATCTGTCTCTTTTAAAGTTATTAGTGCATCTATATTATCATTGGTTAATTCACTGTTATCGATGTTTCTTACCGCTTCATTGAAGGTGATGGTAATATTGGTATCTGTGCTGATATCCATTGCGCCATCTGTTGGATCAAAGGATACTGTAGGTGGTATTACATCTAGGTATTCTAC
>JAKSCF010000543.1 GCA_022360735.1 Clostridia bacterium | reverse complement strand
TCTGTAGGCGACACTGTGAAAGTTACCTATACAGGAGATGTTATGGAAAGCTATCCGCTTCAGATATAAAAGTTATCAAAGTAGAAAAGATAAAGTAAAAACGGGGACAAATATTTTTGTTTGAGAGTAATTAACATTTTAAAAGGGTATGTTCTTAACAGTGTCTTAGATTGGTTGCACAAGAAACTATAGTTTGATAAAATAGTTGCATGGGAAACTAAAAAAGGAGGTTGAAATGGATAGAATAGCAATAGCACGATTAATGGGAGCTATTAGCAAAAACGTTGAAGCACAATTTAAGAATAAATTATCGGACATTGATTTTAATTTTGATCTGAATTATAGTTATTTTCAATATCTAATTATAATTAGTGCCTATAATGGAATTAATCAAAATGAGCTTGCTAAAAGAATGAATGTAGGCAAAGGCAGTGTATCTAAAGCAGTAAAGTATTTATTACAGAGTGATTTGATTAATCGCAAGCAAGATGAAGCGGATAGTAGAGTTAAAAATGTTTATCTTACTAAAAAGGGTAAAAAAATTGCGGATAGATTTAAAGTTGTTTTTATTGAGTTGAATTCTAAATTAGTAAAGGGATTTTCCAAGTCAGAGGTAAGTGAATTAAGAAACATGTTAGAAAAAATTTATAAAAATACTACAGATGAAAATAACTATATTTTAGATGCTTTGAAGTTTCAAAATGAATAATAATAGTGCTAAATTTAAATAAGCAAGACATTTTATGTCTGAAAGGGGTTATGCAATGATTATTATGCCTAAAACCAGAGGTTTTATTTGTACAACAGCACATCCTAAAGGATGTGCACAAAATGTAATAGAACAAATGGACTATATAAAAAAACAAGAGAAAATTAAAGGACCTAAAAAGGTCTTAATAATAGGTGCTTCAACAGGCTATGGATTAGCGTCAAGAATTACCGCTGCCTTTGGTGCCGGAGCGGATACGTTAGGTGTGTTTTTTGAAAAGCCTGCGTCGGGAAGTAGAACCGCTACTGCAGGTTGGTATAACTCTGTAGCATTTGAAAAAAAGGCAAAAGAAGCTGGCTTATATTCAAAGAGTTTAAATGGTGATGCTTTTTCAAAAGAAATGAAAGAACAAGCCATTGAACTAATAAAAAAAGACTTAGGAGAAGTAGACCTTATGATATACAGTCTAGCTGCGCCTAAGCGTGTAAATTCAGTAACAGGAGAATTTAACAACTCCGTTATTAAACCTATTGGTAAGGCTTATAGCAGTAAGACAGTTAACTTTCATAGTGGTGAGATATCGAAGATAACCATTGATCCTGCAAACGAAAGTGAAATAAAGCAAACTATCGCTGTTATGGGTGGTGAAGACTGGGAAGATTGGATTCAGGCACTTCATAGCGCAGGCGTCCTTGCAAAAGGTGTTACGACTGTTGCCTATTCGTACATAGGTCCACAAATAACTCATGCAGTATATAGAGAAGGAACAATAGGAAAAGCCAAAGACCACTTAGAGGCTGCAGCCAGAACTATAAACAGCCTTCTTACAGAACTTGATGGTAAAGCTTTTGTATCCATTAACAAGGCATTGGTAACCCAATCGAGTTCTGCAATTCCAGTAGTTCCATTATACATTTCAATTTTGTATGATGTTATGAAAAGAAAAGAGATTCACGAAAACTGTATTGAACAAATGTATCGGCTTTTTACAGATTTCTTATACGCCGACGCATTATATTTAGATGATTTAGGAAGAATTCGTATTGATGACTTAGAGATGAGAAGAGATGTACAAGATGAGGTTTTAGATTTGTGGGGGAAAATCAATTCAGAAAATATTAGCAGTTTTTCTGATATAGAAGGATATAGAGAGGATTTTTTCAAGTTGTTTGGCTTTGGACATAAAAATATTGACTACAAAGAGGATGTCCAAGTAGATATTGATAGCGTAAGCATTAAAAGATTGTAATTGATTTGACAAAAAAATTTAAATTTGACTTATGCTTTATATTACCATTATTAAATTATACATATTGCAGAGAATTAAAAAAGACCGCGCTGTACTTAAATTGGTTATTGGTGAGAATACGTATACAATGGATGGAAAAACAATGACTATGGATACGCAACCAACCATTGTAAATAGCAGAACGATGATCCCGGTACGTTTTATATCACAAGCATTGGGACAGGATGTAAAAACAGGAGACCGAGAAGATTATCCAACTGTGCATGAAAATGCACCTCAAGGGGATGAACAAAGAGTCTTTAATATGGTTTGCGTCGTACGTGTCGTTGAATAATAATTACAGTAAAAGAGGTTTTACTCTAAATTAGAAGCCAGTTCTAAAGGACTGGTTTTTCTTTTGTAATTAAATTCCTTATAGATTTCATGTATAATCTATATATAGGGAACCTTATTCTTTAAAAGAAAGAGGCATAATCTATGGAGATCATGATTGAAAATGTTAATAATAACCTGGAAGTATGTTTAAATGTAATAAGAAAGTCGTTTGCGACGGTTGCGCATGATTTTAATCTTAACAAGCAGAATGCTCCGACAAATCCGGCTTTTATAGAGCTGAGGCATTTCATTAAAATGAAAGAAAAAGGGCTAGAAATGTTCGGAGCTTTTATAGAAGGCATATGTGTAGGCTGTGTTGGCGTAGAAGAAGCAGAAGAAAGCTCTTATTGGTTAAAAAAATTAGCAGTTCTACCTGAATATAGACACAAAGGTTATGGCAAGGCTTTGGTTGATTTTGTTTTTGATTACGCTAAGGAATGTGGCGGAGAAAGAATTTCTATAGGCATCATTGATGAAAATCATATTTTGAAGAATTGGTATTTAGAATATGGATTTGAAGAAGTAGAGAAAAAAACATTTAATCACTTACCCTTTACGGTATGTTACATGATGAAAGAGATTTAGTTGTTATTTGATGCATTATTGGAATTATTAAAAGTGGGACCAATGATAAGATTGAATAAATATAATTATTTTTAAAGAGAGGTTTTTTATAAATGGCTTTTTCAAAAGATATAAAAATTAGACATTTCGAAAACGATGATTTAGATTCGGTTGCCCATATTCTTGTTGATGCTTTTTACAGTAAATTTAATACCTTATCGCTGTCAAATGAGACGCTTTCCCAACTATTTATAGATACAGGTTTTGCCAATAGTAAATCTTTTCAAGGATATATTGTAGCTGAAGTAAACAATAAAGTTCTTGGGGTAATGCTATTAAAGTGGAAAAATCAAAAACGTACGGGGAACCATAACACTCTAAATTTCTTTGAATTATGTAAAAAATATGGAAGTATAAACATTATCAAATTTATCTTATGCACAGCGCTATTACATGAGAATAGTAAAGAAGGAGAGTGTTATATTGAATATATTGCAGTAAGCCCCGAAGCCAGGGGACTGGGCATTGGAACCATGCTATTGAACTATGGAAAAGAATTTGTATGTAAAACACCATACTTAAATCAGTATACTTTATATGTTGCTTCAAGTAATAAAAGTGCTATACGATTATATAATCATTTAGGATTTTGTATTAAAAATTCAGAAAGCAGTCTATTGACATCTATTATATTTAAGGAAAAGAAATGGCTCTATATGGTGAACAATCTATCTTCATAAATTAAAAAATTACTGTTTCAAAGTAATAACATAGAATGATAAATAATAGGATAAACGGTTAAGATGAAAGTGTGCAATTTGCACACTTTTATTCATTATTTATAACAGCCTTGATAGAGGCGCTAAAGATTGTTAAGAATAACAATGTAAATCACAGACCGCTGGAGATCATATTTACAATAAGTGAGGAAGGAGGGCTTAAGGGCTCAAAGAGTT
>JAKSCF010000504.1 GCA_022360735.1 Clostridia bacterium | reverse complement strand
TATCTTCATAAAACAGTACCTTTGGTTTTTCTTTTAATACCAGCTCAGTCAACTCTTGTACGGATAGCCTTGCGTTGTAAGGCACTAATATGGTTCCTGTTTTTCCTGTGGCATAATAGGCATCTATCAGCTCAATTCTATTTCTTGCGATAAATGCAACCCGATCACCTTGAGACAAGTTGAACACTTCTTTAAAATAATTGGCTAATTTATTTGCCCTTTGATCCAGTTCATCATACGTATACATTTCATTTTCATCTAAGTCATGGACCGCCACAGAATTTGGATTAATCCGAGCTCTAAAATAAGAGTAGTTCCCTATCCAACCATTATTTATCACTCAAGCCCCTCCTTCCTAGTTTTACCTTTTTAAACATGTTATCAAATCGTATATATTATCGGCTAAATGTTTCATAATGGCTATACCTTCCTCGTCTTCTTCAGCGTTGACATTGCCGCCTTTTCCTGCGACCCCCACATTCCAATACGAAGATCCGGGAATAATACAGTCATTACATGTGGCCCATAATAAAATCTGTGCAAAGGCAAAGTTCTGTCCTGCCCTTCTCGCCACTGTAACCGGCGCTACTACTTTACCTGAAAATGCTGTTGTCGTCCATTTATAAGATTCATTTTTTTCCTTCATTTCATTTGCATACCATCTTCCGGAAAAGCCTGCTCTATCTAAAAGTGCTTTCAGTTCTGATGTTATGGATGCATGGTAAACCGGAGACCCAAACAGAATACTGTCTGCTTCCATCATTTTAGAAAATATTTCTTGAAAATCATCTTTAACCATACATTGTTTGGCCTTTACACATCCATAACATCCTTTGCAGCCTGAAATTTGATAGTTGTTTAATCTAATGACTTCTGTGTTCACTTTTTTTTCTTTCAACGGTTCCAATACCTGATCAAGGAAAAAAGCAGTATTGCTTTCATCTCTCGGGCTGCCGCAAATACCAATGACTTTCATCTTCTCACCTCATTTGAATCTTATTATTAATTTAATTATACCATCATTCCTGTTTATGAAAATCAACCTATATCCTTTCACTTTTATAAATCAATAACAGCCTCTACTCTAGAATCCAGTTTCTCGTGAGTTGCTAAAGATACAAATATGGTTATAGCAACTGCAATGGTAATAACATTAAAGTACCATGGCAATGCTCCCGGCCATTTGAATCCTGTTAGTGAGAGTAAGTTTAATACCAATGCAACGGATATACCTGCTGCTACGCCTTTTCCATTTGCACCCTTCCATAACAAACCTATAATAAATACAGGAAAAGTACCTGACATCAATGTTCCCCAGCCAAATGTTCCTAATATGGCTACCATTTCAGCACTGGTTAAAGAGAATAATATGGCAATTAAACCTAAAACCAGCATGGTAATACGAGATACATTGATTTGTTTTTCCGGTGCTATTTTTTTACCTAAAGCACTTGGTAAGTCACGTGAAATAATATTGGCTGATAATGATAGAAACATACTGGCTGAAGACATGGCTGCTGCTAACACTGCTGCATAAATAAATAACTGAGCATATACGCCTAGGTAATCTGCAAATACAAATATAGCACTATCTCCTTTAGCCAGTGGCGCTACTGCACCTGTTGCAACCAAGTACAATGCACC
>JAKSCF010000683.1 GCA_022360735.1 Clostridia bacterium | reverse complement strand
GAGAACAACGGAAAAAAATCCACACTTAATTTATTGTCCGAATTTTCCCCCGCACTATATTCATTATTATTTTGATTCTCTTTTTTATGAGTGAATTCCCAAAGCTCTAATATTTCAGAAAATAGCATGAAACGGTATTCTAATCTTTTTTCTAACTTTTTAGACTTTAGGTTGAGGATCGGTGTTAACACAAGATTTATTATCGAAATAATAAATCCCAAGCCTCCGAGTATTAATGCAATAATATTTGATGTTTCCATTTTATTCCTTTTTAGCTAACGCTTGAGGTGTGCGACGAGCGTAGCGAGTTCACACCAGCGATTTGTTATAAATTTATTTTTGATAATAATAGTAGATATATGGGTTGGATTCATTTGGAATAAACTTTCGTTTATTCTGATGATAATAAAACACCAAACTTATTGCTTTCTCACTAATAACTTTTTCACCTCGTTCATCTTTAATGATAACAGTTCCATTTAATACTAAATCTTGATAACCATCCGAGTTCACATCTTCCAAATGATTTTCCAATAACCAATTTTCAAATACTATTCCATCATCATGGCAATCATATAGCCTTATGTTTGACTGTCCAATTGTTAATACCCCGTTACCTTTTGAAGTAATAGAAAATGACCAAACTAGCTTTTCTCCCCCTGGATCTATAACTCCAGAAAACTCATTAAATTGATTTGATGCTACTTCATTTGCAATGGATTTTGAAATGAGTTGTTGATATTTTGGTTTAGTTTGACAACCTATCAGTGTCAAATAAACGAAGCAATATGTGATTATTTTTTTCATATTTTATTCTTTTATAACGTTAAAACTGTGCTGGCGAGCGTAGCGAGTCAGCACGAGTGTTTTGTTAGACATTATTTATTATTTTCTCGCCACAATATGGACATTTATCAGTTACCATAACTAATTTCATATCTTGGGTTAGGAACTGAGAATTACATTTTGGACAATGAATAGCCCATTCTTTTAATCTTTTTTTTATAAGAGAAAGCATTTTTCCTATAAAAACCAAAAAGGCAACTAAAGCAATGGTTATGCAAGATAAAAAATTAACATTCTCTCCCTCAAAAAAATGGGCTATTAGTACTAATATCCCTAAGAAAAAGAATATCCCTATAAATAGTACTAACAAAGGAATTTTTCCTATTTGAGCATCTGGGCTTTCTTTTAACTTTTTCTTTATTTCAGATTTATCAATCATATTTTTTCTTTGTCTAACGTTAAAACTGTGGGGCGAGTGCAACGAGTCCCAACCAGTGCTTTGTTAGGCATTATCTATTTGTGTTTTAATTTGGGGTAGACTGTACTTTTCAATAGCCTCTAAAAGCTCACTTACTAGCTGGTCTTTTTCTGTTTTTTTATCAAAAGTCCACCAGTGATCTTCAGCTTTTGGAAGTAACTCTCCAATTCTCTTGCTCCAGCCTGTTACTAGATTTGTTTTTGATGAAGGTTTTTCAGGTAAGTGGCTACTAATTTCTCGAGTTTTAGCCCATTTTTCTTTTGATATGACAAATATATTTATTGTGAATATAATCTGTTCTGAATTACTTCGCATTGATTTTTGGAACCCCACAAAAGCCCAGTGACTTTCTGATGGAATTGAATAATTTTGTCCAGAGCCTTTGAAACCAATAGCTCTCAGTCTCGGTGCTATTTCTTCTTTTAAGATATCTTTATATTCTTCTTGTATAGTTTTCATATTTATTCTTTTGCATAACGTTAAAACTGTGGGGCTGCGTAGCAGTCCCACACCAGTGCTTTGTTAGATATTATTTTTTATTTTTTTTAGTAAGTAATAAACTGGATATGCTATAAGCAAAATTATGAATGAAAATTCATCAATCATTATGCTGTCGGTCAGTTTGTTAATAATCTTTTCTCTGCCACAAAATGCAACAGTAACAAGTATGATTCCAACAATTATTGTTAGAGCGTTTAGAATTAAATTAAAATAATCATTACTAGGGTACCCTTCTGTGGCAATAAATATTCCACCACTTATAAGTGCCAAGCCAAGCGTAATTAAAAAGCTTTGGAAAAATAGTATTGTTTCATTACGAGATAATTTTTTCATATTCATTATCTAACGATTGAATTGACCTGCGGTCGTGGACGCAGAGTGAGGTACGAGCGGCGCGTTCAAAGACCGTCAGGTCGAATGATTTGATTTAATATTTTCATTTTTCTGTCTCTTAGGAGGAAATAATGGTCCTCCCAACCAGATTTTGAGAAACACGGCTAATATAAATAGAAATATATATGGCAAAATGTAGCCACATAATATTCCTATTGGAATTGCTACCAACGCACCAGTTATACCAAAATTCTGATAACCATATCTGAAACCATGGAAAATAAATAATAATGTTCCCATAATCAATGTCGCAATATGTAATAATTGAAAAACGTTCATATTAAGCTCTGGAATAGATTAATATTTTTTTCTTATCATAACGTTAAAACTGTGCTGGCGAGCGCAGCGAGTCAGCACCAGTGCTTTGTTATCTTTATTTTTCTTTATTATTAATTTCTTGTAATTTTACCACTGCATCCAGCTTATTTGATAAGCGTATAATTTCGCTCCCTAAAACCCCAAAAAGGGCAGAGAAAAACACTATATCTTCGTCTACTCCATAATAGAGAGAAATACATATATAAGTAGCTACAGGGATAAACGAAAAGATGACTTTCTTGAAGTCTTCAAAATAATATTCATTTATTGTTTGTTTTGCAACTTTTTCTATTTTTCGTTTTTGTTCTAAGTCATCAAGGATGATTTTCGCTTGTATTTCTTCAATATCATTTTTATTCATTTTTATATTTCTTTTAGATAACGTTAAAACTGTGGGGTGAGTGCAACGAATCCCACATAAGTGCTTTGTTAAGTATTTTTTTTCTTTCTTATCTTTATCATAGAGGAGGACCAGCTCAAATATGATAATCCAATGCCTAAAATAATAAGCCCAGATAGGAAGTATAATTGTTGATGGCTATTTAATAACCTAAGAGATTTAAAATTAATAACTTTCAACTCATATGGTATTGATCTTTCTGCAACTATAAAGCCAATAAATGTAATAAAAAATGCAATTGCAGTGTGATTAGACTCCCTTGGTTTTGCTTTAAAATCACTTTTCAACTCTTTTGGTAAAAGCCAAGAAACCGCAAACGAATAAGTTATTAAATTTGCATACATAAAGTCAGAACTGAACCCAAATAGAAATACTAGTACAAATATTATAAGAGGATAGAATACTTTAAATATTGAATAGATTACCAGCTTCATAATATTTCCTTTATTACTTAACGATTGAATTGACCTGCGGTCGTGGACGCAGAGCGAGGTACGAGCGGCGCGTTCAAAGACCGTCAGGTCGAATGATTTGTTATGATTTGTGTTTTTTCTCGTAAATATATTGAACCAGTTGGTCAAAATAAGAAATATTTTCTGCATCCTCATCAGGTATTTCAAATTGAAAAGCTTCTTCAATCTGGAACACAAATCTTATTGAATCAAAACCATCTGCTGCTAAATCTGAGATAAACTTAGTTTCTTTTGATAAAACTGAAATATTTATTCCTGTTTGGCTACAAATAGCAAATGCTATTTTTTCTGCAATATCAGATAATTTTTCATCATAATTATCTTTTGCCCATTTTGAAACTAGATCAGGATCAACATCATATATTTTATCTGAAGTAAGCCAAGTGAAAAATTTAGCAATCAATTGTAGAAATCGTTTTATCATATTTTCTTATCATAACGCTTGAGGTGTGCGGCGAGCGTAGCGAGTTCACACCAGCGATTTGATATTAATCTAAGCTGATTACGGTACGTGACCGTTTTTCGGCATTTAAAATTTTCTAAAAAGTGAACTCCTGAGTTATCTTATTCTTCGCAATAAAAAAGTATAACCAAAGGAGTTCGTGATGAATCTATATACTTCAACAACCGAGTTCAACTGCGGAATTGATTTACATTCAAAAAATATGTATGTCTGCATAATGAATCGTGCTGGCAATGTGCTTTTGCATCGAAATATCAGTAAGAATAACTTTCAATTCTTTCTCAAACTGGCATCCAAGTTCGTTCATGATTTTCTCTTTTCTCAGATAACGCTGAATTCAACTATTTCATTGGCGCGCAGCGTCCAATGAAATTAGCTGAAATGGTTTGTTCTGTATTTATGTTTTATTTATTCAATTCAATATCATATTTCAGTTGGTTTCTTTTGAATGTTTCTACCCATTTAGTGCTACCATCTGGTAATACACACTCAACCTCATATGATATTTCTTTTGAATTATCAAGTACCATTAAAACTGTTCCAATATCACCAATTTGAACATTACAACCATTCATTGGTTTTTTAAGAACACGAACAATTTCATATTCTTTTAGGTCTTTCCAGCAACCATAACAAATAAGATTAACTTCATCTCCAACATTTTTATCTGGAGCATGTTCTTTATACCATTTCTCAATATCCTTTCTGACTTGCAGATGGAATTGTTGGTTACAATTGGGACATTTTGAATATGGCATTTTTGTTATTCTCCCTTTACAGAACGTTAAAACTGTGCTGGCGAGCGTAGCGAGTCAGCACGAGTGTTTTGTTATGATTATTTTTTATACCTTTTATAATTTTCCTCTCCAGCTTTCCAAACAATATTGGAAATATATAAAGCTAAGATTGGTAATGTTAATGATAATCCCACGATGGAACCAAGAATTTCTTGTTTTATAATCATTTTAAATGGAAGTGTAGTGGCTAAAACAACAACAGTCATAAACAATGAGAACTTCCACATAAAAGTCTTTTTCCCTTTTTTCCGTATTCTATTCCATCTTTGGTATTGCTTTGGCGTCATTGAGTTTTTCATTTAATTTATTTCTTTTTTATCATAACGCCCGAAGTGAGGGGCATTTTATAGGCCAAGTGAGGAACGAACGCGGGCTATTAAATGTCACTCTCAACTGAGTTGTTATCTGATTGTTTTTTTTCCTTCAATTTCTTCGAGTAAACTCTCTAATAATTCCCACATATCGTCACCATCTCTACGAACCATTTCTGTAAGTTTGGGACTTGTCGCAAATAAAGTCTTTTTTCCTTTTTCTCTTTCACCATCCCATTTTAAACCAATTACAAATCCTTCATCTTCTAACAGCTGGACTTTGGTCAATAATTCTTCGATATTTGTCATATATTTTCCTTAGATAACGATTGAATTGACCTGCGGGCGTGGACGCAAAGCGAGGAACGAGCGGCGCGTTCAAAGACCGTCAGGTCGAATGATTTGTTATCTTTATATTTTTTTTAGTTTATCACCAAGAAGATCTAGAAGATTATCTAAACAGTCAGACTCTATAAATGGATCTTTAGGTATAACAGAAAAACTGTGTTTACTCATATAAAGTATGATTGATTTTGGAGTTTCTAGAAATGATTGATAAAAATCCCAATTTAAATCAGATTTTCCTAGAATATGTTCAACATGTAATCCATCATTTCCGACATTGAGATGAATGTAATCTTGATATTGCTTTGCATTATTAAATGCTTTTTTCCATACATATGATCGAACTGGAATGAAAACTAATAAGACTCCTGCCAGTACACATAAAATAGATCCCCAAATTGGTTCTTCTGAAATAACAGATAATCCTAAAAGGATACAAATTATCGAAGTAATAAGATTTCCTTTATTACTCAATTTCGTTTTACTCCAATGAAAATGGCATGCTGCCATATATTCTTCTTCAGTAAGTCTATATTTAACTGATATCGTATTCATAACTTTCCTTAGATAACGGTTGAATTAAGTGGCGGCGGAACGCCGTCACACTTGAATGAATGGTTATGATTTTAGTTCTTTTCTTTTCGCATTCAAAACGATTAATTTGAGCCAATGATAAAGAGATACTCCCAGGAATATTAAAGACATAGGATTGAATTGCCCTTTGTCGTTGAAACCTATAATAATTATGATCGTTCCTATCACGACTCCAAAGCACATATTTTTCTTACGATGCTTAATCCCAGAAAGTATTTCATACTTCTTCAATTGTTTCTGTCTTATTTCACTAATTTCGTGTTCAATGATATAGGACTTTTTCTCCTCTTCATCTTTTCTAGGTCGAATGAATAAATAATGTAACCCATTTAAAAAGAACGCTATTGTGAATAAAGCTTCAACGGAAGTGACAATACACTTTGAAATAAACCCACCTTTTCCGACATAACTTGAGTCTAATAAAATAGAAAATAAATATATTCCTCCTGCAGTAATGCCTAACCACACAATGATAACCAGTGCTTTTGAAATTTTGTCTAATGCTTTGTAATTCATTTTATTTTTTTGATCATAACGATTAAACTGTGGGGCGCGTACGCGTCCCACACCAGTGCTTTGTTATAGTCATTTTTTATCTATTTTCTCATGACTTTGGAAGAACTCCAAAGACATTTTTCTTTGATTTTTTTTCTCCCAAAACTTGTGAAGTTCT
>JAKSCF010000554.1 GCA_022360735.1 Clostridia bacterium | reverse complement strand
CCTCTTGCTACCATAATGCCATCAGCGATATTGATAATATCATTCACATTATCAACACCTTCTTGGTTTTCGATTTTGGCAATAATGCCAATATCTTCGGCATTGTATTCTTCTAATATCTTTTTAATTTCTATGACATCACACATTTTCCTTACAAAAGAAGCTGCAATATAATCAATATCATTTTCTATTCCAAAAATAATGTCATCCCTATCTTTCTGGGTAATAGACGGTAAATTGATTTTTACACCTGGGAGATTGATGCCTTTATTATTTTTTACGATTCCGGAATTCATAACTTTACATAAAATATCTGTTTCATTAATCTCTAAAACTTGAAGCTCTATAAGTCCATCATCAATCAATATTTTATCCATAGGCTTAACATCATCAGCCAGTCCCTCATAAGTTACACTGCTAATGGTATCGTTACCGATGATGTCTCTCACCGTCAGGGTAAACTCATTACCTTCTTGTAAGTGAATTTCATCTTTATCAAATTGTTTTGTTCTTATTTCAGGTCCTTTTGTATCTAATAAGATAGCAATTGGCAGTTTAAGCTCTTCTCTAATTTCTTTAATCATATCCATTCTTTGCTTATGTTCAGGATGACTGCCATGTGAAAAGTTTAATCTAGCAACATTCATTCCTGATTTTATCATACCAACCAACGTTTCTTTGTCTTGACACCCAGGTCCTAAGGTACATACTACTTTTGTTTTTTTCATTAGTTATCCTCCACAATACAATTTTTTTTAAGTTTTAAATAGACAACAACATTGCTAAATTATACATTTCATGGTCTAATTCATCTTTCATTTTTAAAGCTTCTACAATATCGTAATCGACTATATCATAGCCTTTGATGCCTACAGCCCTGCCGGCTTTACCTTCTATGAGTAATTCTACAGCCCTGCTTCCTAGCTTACTGGCCAATATTCTATCATTGGCTGTTGGGGTTCCACCTCTTTGAATATGACCCAATACTGTAATTCTTACATCCATGCCCGTCTTTGTCTGAACTTCATCTGCCAATTCACTGGGACTGAGATTGGCACCTTCAGCCAGAAGAATAATACTATGGTGTTTCCCTCTATTTTTACCATAAATCAGTCGTTCACATATTTCGTCAATATTAATTTCTTCTTCTGGGACCAAAATGCTTTCAGCGCCCCCAGCGAGTCCCGCGTACAATGCAATGTCACCACAATTTCTGCCCATGACCTCAATAACAGTTGCTCTACCGTGAGAAGATGAGGTGTCTCGGATATTTCCAATGGCCGATAAAACCGTATTGACTGCTGTATCGAACCCAATGGTGAAATCCGTATAACCCAGGTCGTTATCAATGGTTCCCGGAAGCCCAATTGCAGGGAAACCGGCTTTACTGAGTTTCTCAGCTCCTTTTAAGGAACCATCTCCTCCAATAACCACTAACCCCTCAATTTTAAAAATCCGTAGTATATTTAGTGCTTTATTAAAACCTTCTTCTTGTTTAAATTCTTCACTTCTAGCGCTTCCCAAAAAAGTACCGCCTCTATGTATAATATCTCCTACTGAAGATAGCGTCATGTTTTCAACATCTCCATTGATTAAACCCTCATATCCCCTCTGAATACCTACAACTTCTATATCGTGATAAATAGCAGTTCTTACAACCGCTCTTATAGCCGCATTCATACCCGGAGAATCTCCTCCACTGGTCAGGACTCCAATTTTTTTCATACTCATACTCCTTTCAATTGTTTTAATTAAATATATTTAAAAGTAAAGGAAGTATAAACTTCCTTAACAACTAATAAACAGCTTCATTTAAAACTTCATGTGCATCTTCTACTTCTTCTTGAGGCACTAATATTTCATATACCGGGTCGTCTTCTTTTCCTATCTGTCTTACTTTAACCAACAGCCCTTCAGTTTCCAAAACGCTTTTTATTTTATCTGATTCAACTCTGCTATGTCCCATAAATACAATAGCCCACATACCAATCCTCCCCGAGAAGATATAATTTTCCTATATAATAAAATTGCAAAAGCAACAGAATATCAATATAGACTATTAAAAAACAAATATACTAAAATTGCAACACATATTATGTTAATCTTTTAAAATTTATGTTAATCTTTAAAAAATTATTTTAATATGACACATTGTTCCCCTAAAAGCGTCTTCAATTCTGTTAATAGTTTTTGGTTAGTATCCACCCAATTATTCTCATCGGCCACAATTTTTTGTTTTGAATTCTCGATATATATGATAACAGGCGTTTTTCCACGGAAAGAATGCATACACTCATCTATCTTTTCAAGCATATATTTTTCATTTATATTTTTAGGGATCTTTAAAAATAACCTTTGATTCAATCGTGAAGCGGGCAATGTTTGCTTGGTGTTTAAATCTTCACCTTCATTTATTGGCACCATTTTTTCTGCAATAATTTTAGGCATTTCTTCTTCTTTCACATTTATTTTACCACTAACGGCCACAATTTGGTCTTCTTGTAAAATGGATATGCTTTCTTCAAAAATGTTAGGAAATACGATTACTTCTATACTGCCATATAGGTCTTCTATGGTTAAAAATGCCATCATACGATTATTCTTAGTTACCATATTTTTTTTGGACGCTATAATCCCTGCGATAATAACCCGTTGGTTGTCTGCAACATTTTCGTCATGCATTAATGCTTCTGTTGTTGTAGACGAAATTTTCATGATTTTTTCTTCATATTCTGAAAGAGGATGACCACTAACATACAGACTTAACATTTCTTTTTCCATAGCCAATAATATTTTATTTGGAAATTCTTCTATCTCAGGCAGCATTTCTCTCCTAATGGTATCTTGAAAACCTTCATTCATAGTTTGAAATAGGGATATCTGTCCTTGAATATTTTTGCGTGCAGTATTTTGTGCCCCTTCCAAAAGTTTTTCATATATTCCAAACATTTGAGCTCGGTTGGCTCCCAGTCCATCCAGCGCTCCTGCTTTGATTAAGCTCTCAACTGCTTTTTTATTCATTTCATGAATATCTACTTTATCAAAAAAGTCAAAGATACTTGTAATATCACCTTTCTCTTTTCTTGCCTTTATAATAGCCTCAATGATATTTTGTCCTACATTTTTAACGGCTAAAAGGCCAAAATGTATTTTACCATCTTTGACTGTAAACTTTAATTCACTGGAGTTGACATGGGGGGGCTGAATAGAGATATTCATTTCCTTACAGTTTCTGATGTATAATGCAATTTTAGACGCATCTCCCATAACACTGGTCAGAAGTGCCGCCATGAATTCAACCGGATAATATACTTTTAAATAGGCTGTTTCATAAGCTAACACCGCATAGGCTGCAGCATGAGATTTATTAAAAGCGTATTTAGCAAAGTCTATCATCTCATCATAGATATGGTTGGCAATATGCTCCGGAATTCCGTTTCTCACACATCCTTTTAACTCTATATGACCGTCATCATCCCTCTTGCCGTGAATAAAATAACGTCTTTCTTCTTCCATCACACTCATTTTCTTTTTACCCATAGCACGTCTTACCAAGTCACTTCTTCCATAAGAATATCCTGCCAAATCTCTAACAATTTGCATAACTTGTTCCTGATAAACCATGCATCCATAAGTCACATCCAATATGGACTCTAAACTACTGTGAATGTACTGTATGCTGTCAGGGTTCTTTTTGTTCTGAATATATCTTGGAATCGAATCCATAGGTCCCGGTCTATACAATGAAATACCCGCAATAATGTCTTCAAAATTATCCGGTTTCAAATCCTTCATGAATTGCTGCATGCCTTGGCTTTCTAACTGAAAAACACCTAATGTATTCCCACTGCTGATCAGCTCATATATTTTTGGATCATCATACTCCATATTGGAAAAATTCAAGTTGATATTGTGATTCTTTTTAATCAACTCTAAGGCATCTCTAATAACCGTTAAGTTTCTAAGGCCCAAAAAATCCATCTTTAATAAGCCCAATTCCTCTAACGTTCCCATAGTGAATTGCGTTGATATGCCTTTATCTTGAAGGTATAATGGCACATATTCATCTACTGCTTCTTTTGATATCACCACACCTGCAGCATGAGTAGATGAGTGTCTTGCAAATCCTTCCAATGCTTTGGCTGCATCAATTAAGTATCGTACGCGTTCATCTCTTTCATAATCTAATCTTAATTCTCCACTGACTTCAAGTGCCTTATCTATGGTCATCCCCAAATCCAATGGAATTTTTTTTGCTATAACATCTACATCCCCATAAGACATATTTAATGCTCTGCCAACGTCTCTTATTGCAGCCCTTGCTTTCATGGTTCCAAATGTTATGATTTGAGCAACTCTATCCTTACCGTATTTTTCTATAACATAATTGATCACTTCTCCGCGCCGCTCATAGCAAAAATCAATATCGATATCGGGCATCGTAATTCTCTCAGGATTTAAAAACCTTTCAAAGATCAAGTTATACTTGATGGGGTCTATATCCGTTATCTTCAAGGTATACGCGACGACGCTTCCTGCCGCCGAGCCCCTACCGGGCCCTACCATGATATTGTTCTCTTTTGAAAAGTATATGAAGTCCCATACAATTAAAAAATATTCTACATATCCCATCTTTTCAATGGTATCTAATTCATATTCCAAGCGCTGTTGGATATCGGGCGTAATTTCACTGTATCGCTCTTTCAAACCTTGGTTGCATAATTCTCTTAAATATTGTGTATTACAAGTACCTTCAGGGGCAATATAGTTTGGCAGGTGTATCTCGTCAAATCGAAACGATACATCGCACCTTTCAGCAATTTTCAGAGTATTTTCTATTGCCTCAGGTATATCCGAGAATTTCATTTTCATCTCTTCATAGGATTTTAAATAGAATTGGTCATTAGGAAATTTTAGGCGGTCACTATCCTCAAGGGTTTTACCTGTTTGAATACAGAGTAATATATCGTGTATTTCTGCATCTTTTTGATGGACATAGTGAACATCATTGGTTGCCACTAATGGTATGCTCGTTTCTTTACTCAATTGTTTTAACAATGGATTGATTTTCACCTCTTCCTCAAGACCTTGATCTTGAATTTCCAGGTAAAAATGGTCTTTCCCAAAAATAGAATGAAGCTTTACAGCATCTTTTTTGGCGCCTTCGTAGTCATCATATAGCAATTTTCTTTGGATACTTCCTGCTAAACATCCACTGAGTGCAATAAGCCCTTCACTGTATTTTTCTAATATTGAATTATCAATACGAGGCTTATAGTAGAACCCTTCCGTAAATCCTATAGAAACTATTTTGAGCAAGTTCTTATAACCTTGATTATTTTTTGCAAGAAGAATCAAATGCCCCTGATTTTTATCTTTTTCAGGGTCTTTATCATATAGTGTACGTGCAGCAGTGTATACCTCACATCCTATAACAGGCTTGATTCCGGCTTCTTTTGCAGCTTTGTAGAAATCAATAACCCCAAACATGGTCCCATGATCGGTTATAGCCAATGCAGGCATGTCCAGTTCTTTTGCTCTTTGAACAATATCGCTTATTCTGGCTGCACCATCCAGCAGGCTGTATTCTGTATGTGTATGCAAATGAACAAAACTCATATTTTTTCCCCACTTTGATTATTCTTAAATTTCACCTTGTCTTATCTTATCTGCAATCGCTTCGATTTTCCTCATACGGTGATTAACACCTGATTTTCCCACAGGCGGCGTCAATAATTGTCCTAATTCTTGTAGGCTGGCTTCTTTATTTTCCATTCTAAGCTCAGCTACTTGTCGCAATTTTTCAGGTAGTATTTTCAAACCTTGCGTTTCTTCAATGTATTCTATATTACTTAATTGCCTTACCGCGGTATCAACAATCTTATTTAAATTGGCTGTTTCACAATTCACCAATCGATTTACTTTGTTTCTCATTTCTTTTACTATTCGAATGTTTTCTAAATCTAAAAGCATTCGATAAGCACCGATTATGTTTAAAAAATCTACAATTTGTTCTCCTTCTTTTAAGTAAACCACTAAGTTTTTCTTTCTCGTTACCGTTTTCGCATTGAGATCAAATTGTCTTAATAAATCTTTTATATCTTCACCTAGCCGGACATGATTGGTAACAATTTCAAGATGATATGCTTTCCCAGGGTCAGTGACTGATCCTGATCCTAAAAAGGCACCTCTTAAATAAGCTCGCTTACAGCATCTTTTTTTAATTAATGATTTAGGTACAGAATAATCAATGTCCTGCCACCCATCTATATTAACCAGAATTCCTGTTTGAGTCAATATTTCTTCTGCTCTCATGTCATTGGATATGACTAATTCATAATAGTGATTTTTTTTAAGCATTTTATTTTGGGTGATGGTCAGCGTTGTGTGTACATTAAAAACCTGCTTTAAAAGCTTAATGATCTTCCTTGCAGCTGCAGGATTTTCTGTAACCAGCTTGATACTCATTTTTCTTTTTCCTGAAAGTTGAATCGTCCCGCACATTCTCATAAATCCAGAGATTTCAGCTAAGTGACAACACTTATCTTCCGGAATAATACGTGACAACTCATTTTTAGTTATTGCCGAAAATGACACAGCTTCACACCCTTTTATCTATTTACACATTAATTCTGTATAATTGTTTTTCATTTATAACAAACTAATCATTGATGTTTAAAAATTTTTTGGGAGGTGAAAAAATGCATAAAACAAACAATTCTATTCAATGTTCAGTTGAAAACTGCAAATATTACAGTAATAATTACTGTACTGCAAAGCAAATTAAGGTAGACAACCAATATGGCTCTTTGTCTAATTCAAGCGAAGAAACAATTTGTGTAACCTTTGAGCCTAAAAAATAGTTAAAACTGTTCTG
>JAKSCF010000402.1 GCA_022360735.1 Clostridia bacterium | reverse complement strand
TCAAACTGCATTTAACCCAGCGCTGATGATGGAATTAATTGCTAAAGGTATTTGGACAGGCGTTGGTGTACGTGGACCGGAATACTTTGATCCGGACCCATTCATAGAAAGAATGGAAGGCTACAAGTTCCCTGCTGGATTAATGGAAATGGATTCGGAATACAAAAGCAAAATGGAAGCCAAAGATATTTTAAAACCGGTAAAATAATCATTTATACTTTCACCTTTTACTGAATATAATATACTGTGCGAGGTGAAGGGAATGAAAAAGAATGCGTTGTTATGGACCGCCATCTGTATAACGTGTATGACCATTATGCTTATTGTTGAGAAGTTATTAAGGTAAACACTTGAAAAACCTCTCTTTTTATCGTAATATATTAAAAAGCCAATGATGCAGGGAGGAAAGCGTATGAGACATGTATTATCTGTATTAGTAGATAATCATCCTGGAGTATTAAGAAAAGTTGCAGGATTGTTTAGCAGGAGAGGGTATAATATTGACTCGTTGGTCGTAAGCGAAACTGAAAATTCCCAAATATCACGCATGACCATTGCTGTACATGGTGACGAAAATATATTAGAACAGGTGATTAAACAACTTGGTAAGTTAGTAGATGTTATTAAGATAGAAGATGTCACCAATCGTCAAACTGTAAGTAAACAACTTCTATTAATAAAAGTAAAAGCAGATATCAAATCGAGGATAGATATCATTACGTTGATGGATGTATTTAGAGCCAGGATCGTACACATAGGGAAAAAAAGCTTGATTATCGAAGCCACAGGAGAAAAAAGTAAAATTGATGCGATTATTGAGACGTTACAGCCTTTCGGCATTATTGAACTGGCAAAAACCGGAACGGTAGCGATGCTGAGAGATGTAGAAGAATAAGCATAATAAATCCACCACAATACGTGTGGTGGATTTTTAGGTGGGAAATTATCACCAACTACTAAGACATATGGAGGGAGAAAATGGAATTAAATAAGGATAAAATAATTCAATACATAGACAAAATGATGTTTTACCATGACATACCTGGACTAGCTGTTGGCATAGGAAAAGATAACAAGTTAATTTTTCAGGAAGGTTTTGGGTATAGGAATATTGAAACAAAAGAAAAAATAAACGCTGATACAGTTTTTCACATGGCATCGGTAACAAAATTGTTTGTAGGAACTGCAATGATGCAGTTAATGGAGAAAGGTCTTGTAGATATCAATGAGCCGGTTAAAAAATATGTTCCATATTTTGAAATAAGTGATCCAAGATATGAATCCATAACGGTCAAGCAAATGTTGTCCCATACTTCTGGGATGCCTGATAGTGATGACTATGGATGGGAAAATCCTAAATATGATGAGAAGGCATTAGAAAATTATGTAAAAGCGCAAGCTGAAGAAAATCTTCACTTATTATGGCATCCGGGAGAAAAATTTGCGTACAGCAATATAGCTTATGAAATATTGGGAGATTTAATATCAAAAATATCCAACCAATCCTTTGAAGACTATGTACAAGAAAACATATTTAAACCACTGGGAATGAATCAATCGTCTTTACTAACCTTTAAAAGAAACTATGAAGAAATAGCAGCGCCGCATATAAAAAATGAAAACAAGCAAGTCGTCTTTAGTAAAGTCTTTCCTTACAGCAGAGCCCATGGGCCCAGTTCAACTTTGACTTCAAATATACAAGACATTCTGATTTGGGCATCAGTCCATTTAAATAAAGGCGAATATAATCATTGCAGAATATTAGAAGAAGATACATACAAGACGATGTGGCAGCCTGTTGCCATGATTAATTCAAGAGAACAGATTTGCTTAAGTTGGTTTTTTAGAAAACATAAAGCATTAGGGCTTTATGGACATGAAGGCAGTGACATTGGCTTCAGGTCCAGCTTTGCCATTGCTCCGGAGGAAAATATGCATATTAGCGTACATGCCAATATTCAAACAGCCCCAACAAGAAGAATTCAAAAAGGGATATGGGACATTCTTTTAGGAGATGAACCGGAAATAAAATAATTAAGAAGCCAATATTAGCATTTCCATATTTAAAATATCCTTAATACAAATAAATTTAAAAAAAATTAAAATTAATGCTATAAAAATGATAGAAAATCTAAAAATAAGTCTTGAAGCATATAATTAATTAATATAATTTATATAGCTGGTGTCCTATACAGGACACCAGCTAGTATCAACTCGATTTACAAAAAGGTGAATATGAATATGGAGAACTTAACAAACATTGGTATTGCAGTGGGGCTGGCTATGGATGCTTTTGCTGTATCTGTATCCTGTGGTTTATCAATCAAAAAAAGGCATGTATTTAAAAATGCTGTTTACGCAGGGATTACATTTGGAATTTTTCAAGCAGGAATGGCATATCTGGGATGGGCTGCGGACCTGCTGTTTAGAGATTATATCCAAGCATATAACCATTGGGTTGCATTTGCATTACTTGTATTCATTGGAGGCAAAATGATAAAAGAAGCATTTAGCGGAGACAATGAACCCATTGTACTTACTGGTATCATAACGCTCATAACCCTTGCTGTTGCTACCAGTATAGATGCTTTGGCAGCTGGATTAAGTTTTGCAACCCTCAACAAAGATATTATTATTCCAACCATTATTATAGGCGTTACGGCACTGACATTTTCATTTGGAGGCGTTTTTTTAGGCAGTGCGGTAAGAAATACTGCTCAATTAGGCAAAAGAGTGGATATTCTAGGAGGCGTAATCCTAATTGGTATCGGAACAAAGATACTTGTTGAGCATCTACTTTGAGCGTATTTTCAAAAAATTCATACAAGTTTTATAAAACTATGGTGACAACAAAATAAAAATATGATAATATATTGCTAAACAATGTAACCGGTTACATTTCGGAATAGCTGCAATATTATATAAATAATGACAAAATCCATCCTATTTTTTTATCATTCAATGTAACCGGTTACATAAAAAAGGAGGAATAAGAATGTCAGATCAACAACAAAATTTTGGTCACGATGATTATGCTTTAGAACCGGTGCCGGCCAGTGCCAGACGTGGATTATTAGCCATGTCATCGGTAATGCTGGGATTTACCTTCTTTGCAGCAAGCATGTGGACCGGCGGTACACTAGGAATGGGTTTTAAAATTTGGCCTGATTTAATTTTAGTTATTTTATTTGGAAATCTAATCTTAGGTGTTTACGGTGCATTCTTAGGCTATGCTGCTTCAACAACCAATCTGTCTACACACATTTTAGCGAGATATGCTTTTGGTGTAAACGGCTCTAAAATACCATCTTTTATGTTGGCGTTTACGCAAATCGGTTGGTTTGGTGTAGGTGTAGCTATGTTTGCATATCCAATCAACAAATTTACAGGTATTTCTGTACCGGTATTAGTAGTTATCGGTGGTGTATTAATGACTTTGACGGTTGTAATAGGATTTAAAGCCATTGAGTGGATTAGTAAAATTGCAGTACCTGCTATTATTATCTTAGGATGCATGTCAGTTGGAAAAGCCATTTCAAGCAGCGGCGGCATAGGACCTTTATTGGAAATTCAGCCAGATCAACAAATGACAGTTGCTGTGGGTGTCGCCTTGGCAGTAGGTTCTTTTATCAGTGGTGCTACTTTGACACCTGACTTTGTTAGATTTGCTAAAACAAAGAAAACGGGCGTTACGGCTACTATTATTGGATTTACCTTTGGAAACAGCTTGATGTTCTTATTTGGAGCTGTTGGTGCAATTTCAACAGGCATTTCAGATATTTCAGAAGTCTTGGCAGTGCAAGGATTATTAGGAGCTGGTATTGCGCTTCTTGCTCTTAACATATGGACCACTAATGATAACGCTCTTTACGCTTCAGGGTTAGGGCTTGCGAATATTACAGGGCTTAAAAGAAAGCATCTGACACTGGCGGCAGGTGCAATAGGAACTATATTTGCAGTGTATCTATATAATAACTTTGTTGGATGGCTGACATTCTTAAGTGTTTCGTTGCCGCCAATTGGAGGAATCATCATATCAGACTTTTATATTCGTTCTAAAAAACAATACCCTCAGCCTAAACAACACGAATTTAAAAGCATTAATTGGGCATCTATTATTGCATGGGTAATTGCTATTGCAGCATCAAAATTGTCGCCTGAAAACGGACTATTCAGTATAGCGCCTCTTAACTCTATATTAACTGCTGTTGTAGTTTATGCTATTGCAGATAAATTAATATATAAAGATGATGACAAAGGCAATACAAACATTTCAGAATAGGAGGAGGTTCTATCTATGGATTTGGTTATTAAAAATGCAAAACTTAGAAGTCAAGAAGATTTAGTAGATATTGGAATAGAAAAAGGCAAAATAGCATATATTGACAAAGCTATTGATAAAAAAGGCGTCAAAGAAATTGATGCTAAAGGTAATTTGGTGACACCTCCATTCTGTGATCCCCATCTCCACCTAGATGCAGTTCTAAGTGTGGGGGATCCCAGATATAATATATCGGGGACATTACTGGAAGGTATTCAAATTTGGGGAGAACGAAAGCCTCATTTGACCAAAGAGATTATCAAGAAAAATGCTATAGAAGCCGTAAAATGGGAAGTCGCTAATGGAACATTAAAAATCAGAACCCATGCAGATACCACAGACCCTACATTATTAACAGTAGAATCATTGGTGGAAGTAAAAAATGAATTGAAAGATCTAGTAGATATTCAAATCGTAGCTTTTCCTCAAGATGGTATATTTACCTTACCTGAAGGGGCAGAGCTTATGGAAAGAGCTTTAGAAATGGGTGCTGACGTAGTAGGGGGTATTCCCCATAACGAGTTTACCAGAGAAGATGGTGTAAAAGATGTGGCGTATGCTTTTGATTTAGCAGAAAAATTTGATGCCTTAATCGACATACACGTAGATGAAACCGGTGATGATCAATCTCGTTTTGTAGAGGTCATGGCAAAAGAGGCAATTGTCAGAGGCATGCAGGGACGCGTTACAGCTAGTCACACTACTGCCATGCATAACTACAACAACGATTATGCATTTAAGCTGCTGGGCATTCTAAAGCGTGCAGAACTCAACATGATTACGAATCCTTTTGATAACTCAGTACTGCAAAATCGTACCGATGGATATCCGCGAAGGAGAGGGCATACAAGGGTTGATGAAATGCTTGCAAGAGGTATCAATGTCTGTATTGGTCACGATTCTATTATGGACCCATGGTATCCACTTGGAAAAGGCAGTATGATTCAAGCCGCAAATCTTTTATTACACTATGCGCATATGAGCGGCTATGACCAAATCTTCCAGTTATACGATATGATAACCAATAATTCTGCTAAGACCATGTGCTTGCAAGATGAATATGGTATAGAAGTTGGAAAGCCGGCAGATTTAATTGTTATGGATGCGGATAACGAGATGGATGCTATCAGGTTGATGAGTGAATGTTTATATGTTATAAGAAGAGGTCATATAGTAGCTCAGACAAAGCCTGCAGAACGTAGAGTTACCTTCAATGGAGAAACGAATGTTATTGATTTCAAGCTATAAAAATCATTTTTAAAATATCTGTAGGGTTGGGTCTCCGTGCCCAACCTTAACCATTCTAATCCTTGGATTCTTTTTTAAAGTAAAATTTCAATTCTCAATTAATTAACACCAAAAACTTCAGGGTTTATTATCTAATGAATATTAAAGTTATAATTTTTAAAGCTTTTTATAAGTGGTATAATACTACTTAAGACATGCAGGCTTATTCATTAATGTATGTCATGCTTCTGACCCTTAAACTTAAACTCAAATTTATACTTAAATTAATTACAGGAGTAAGATATGGGAAATATAAGAGCAGTTGCTAAAAAAGCAGGCGTTTCAGTTGCCACAGTTTCACGTGTCCTAAATCACCCGGAAACCGTTTCAGAGAGCACCAAAAAAAATGTGCTGTCAGTTATGGAACAACTGAATTATACACCAAATAGCTTAGCCAGAGGGCTGGCACTAAATAAAACCAATACAATTGCACTTTTGATTCCCAACATACTGAATCCAAAGCATATGGAGATTGCAAAAGGTGTCGAAGATGTAGCGCATAAAAAGGGATATAATACACTTTTATGTAATACAGAAGGTAAAAAAGATAAAGAAAGTGAGTACATCAATATATTGGTTAATAAAAAAGTGGATGGTATTATTTTTTCCAATTGCTTACTTTCGGATGTAGATATTAACGGTTTAATCAATCAAAAAGTCCCGTTAGTCATAATAGGGAAAAAATCAAAAAAAACCATTGTAAATGCTATATATACAGACTATTTTAGCGGTGCTTATGAGGCCATAAAGCATTTAATTGAGATGGGATATAAAGATATTGCTTTAATTTCCGGTCCTAAATGGCAGGATGAAAATATTGACAAGCTTAAAGGATATAAAAAAGCTTTAGAAGAATCTAATATTGAGGTCAATAAGAAATATATTATTGAAGGCGACAATGATATCGATGGAGGATATCTTGCTGCTAAGAAGCTCATGTCCATGAGCCAGCCGCCTCAAGCGATTTTTGCAACCAATGATTTGATGGCAATTGCTGCTTTAGATGCTGCTAGAGATTTGGATAAAAAAGTACCTGAGGATGTAGCTGTGATAGGGTTTGACAATATATCCATGTCGTCTCTTGTAGCACCAAAGCTTACAACAGTGGCACAGCCCATGTATAAAATGGGCTTATTAGCTGCCAGACTGCTGTTTG